>CAZKQY010000182.1:0-3471 GCA_964555005.1 uncultured Syntrophotalea sp.
GGTCTCCTCTCGCTCCTCGCTAATGGAAAGATACGTACTCTCCATTATGGCGCTTTGACGCCGAATTAGGTAGCGGGGGGAGACCATCTCATCAACAGGAGCGGGTTGTGGCCGATCATCTCAAGTTCGAGCGTTTTTGCTGGTTCAATCGTCAGGTTAAAGCCGATCAGTACCCCAATGCCAGCGGGTTAGCCCGCAAATTTGAAATCTCGAGCAGAACCGCCAAACGTTCCATTGAATTCATGCGTGACCGCCTCGGCGCGCCCCTTGAATACGATGGCAGCCGTCGCGGCTATTTTTATACCGACGCGAGTTTTGCCCTTCCGGCAGCCCAGATCACCCAGAATGAACTGCTCGCCATTTTGCTGGCCCGAAACCTGTTAGCCGTCAGCGCAGGAGGTGTCATCAGCCGGGCCATCCAGACTTTTGGCCGCAAGCTGTTTGCCACTACCGGAGAAATCGGTTTGGACGAAAGCCGGATTGATTCCGCCTTTTCCGCCATCTGGCACGGATACACCCCGGCCGAAAGCGAGATATTCCAAACCGTTGCCAAGGCCCTGATCGAGCACCGACAACTGGCTTTCCGTTATTTTTCCCCGTCCAGAAACGAAATCACCACCAGGTTGGTGCAGCCGGTCCATTTGCAGCACTATATGGGCAGCTGGGTGCTTCTCGCCTGGTGCACCCATCGTGGCGATTGGCGCAATTTTTATCTGGGCCGCATGGAACAGGTGCAGGTAGTGGATACCACCTTCGATCCCCACCCCCGAAGTATTTGGCAGGACCGTCTGCAAGGCGCCTTCGGAATTTTCCAGGGCGAAAAACAGCAACAGATCATTTTGCACTTCAATCCCCATCGTGCAGGCTGGTTGCGGCAGGAGATCTGGCATAATGCCCAGGTCATGGAAGAGCAGCTTGATGGCTCGCTGATCCTGCGGATACCTGTCAGCGATTTCCGTGAAGTCAAATTGCGCATCCTGCAGTACGGCGCCGATGTAGAGGTTATCTCACCGGCAGAGTTGCGGCAGGAAATCGCCGAGGAAATCGGGCGGATGGTGAAACTTTATGGGCAGGGTTGAATTTTTTTTTGGATATGGGACACCGGATGGCACTGGTGGGGTGGTAGGGTGAGCTGCGAGACGGATGTTGCACGAAGGGAAAATAGCGTGGATTAGATCTGTAGGGTTGTGCTGTGCGGCTTTTTTGTTGGTGGGTGTAACTTATTCTGACACGATGGGCGGGTAGGCTTTGCGGTATCGAGGGAAAGAAGGGAGGGTTTCGGGGATGGAGGA
The DNA here is from genome assembly GCA_964555005.1 of uncultured Syntrophotalea sp. Lineage (GTDB taxonomy): Bacteria > Desulfobacterota > Desulfuromonadia > Desulfuromonadales > Syntrophotaleaceae > Syntrophotalea_A. Next base: position 1,293 of record CAZKQY010000182.1, read on the forward strand.
GTTTTACGCGCATTCGAAGGAATCGCCGGATAAGGCGGATTGGCAGCCGTTGGCGGAGCTATGCACTGAAAGTGCATAGCGGTTCGGTTTCGATCGAAATGGGGACAATATGATTTATTACGCTCGTGAAAATCAAGAACTGCTCGATCACCTCACAGCCACTGCTAATCTTGCAAAAGCATTCGCCAGTGTTTTTGGCTGTGGGAATACTGCCTATATGGCCGCTCTGCTACACGATTTGGGGAAATACACACATGCTTTTCAGGATTATCTGAAACGTAGTCTGGGAGGCGAGGACGTAACACGTGGTGAAGTCATTCACGCCTTGCAAGGTGCGAAGTTTGCGGAGGAAACAATCAATGACCATGTGATTGCGGACATCATTGGTAATGTCATCGCAACACATCACGGTGGCCTGTTCGACAATATTTCTGACGGCGAAAGGACCTTATCCGTCAAAACCAATAAAGGCGAAGATAAACTCCATTATGCGGAAGCCATAAGTGTATTTTGTCCCAGCTTTAACGAAGAAGAGTTGAAAGCGGAAATTTTAAACTATTGTCAAACTAGCCAAGCGAAAAATTTTGATCAACATTTTATGCTGCACCTCTTGACGAAAACGGTTTATTCCTGTGTCGTGGATGCGGACAGATGCAACAGTGCAGGTTTGGAAATAAATGATGCAACGCCTAGTTGGGGGGATTTGATTCAACAATTAGATGACTATCTGACTTCCTTGCCTGATGCGAACGGCATTGATAAAGTCCGTAAGAGCATATCAGAACAATGCCATCAAGCAGGTAGTCGGCAACAGGGTATTTATACTTTGTCAGTTCCGACCGGTGGTGGAAAGACATTGTCGAGCTTACGCTTCGCGTTGGAACATGCCAGGGAGCATAACCTGAAACGTATCATTTATGTTATCCCATATTTGTCAATTCTTGACCAAACTGCCGCTAAAATTCGCGAGGTATTCGCCGATGACGGTAGCGAACTGATTTTGGAACATCACTCCAGCATAGAACATCCGGAAGGGGACGATGAAGAAGGGCAGTACCGCCTGCTGACCTCCCGCTGGGACAGTCCGATTATTTTGACCACTATGGTTCAGTTTTTAGAGACAATTTACAGCAACAAAGCGTCAAAACTACGCAAATTTCACAATATGTCAGAGGCGGTTCTGATTTTTGACGAGATCCAAGCTCTGCCGATAAAGTGCGTCCACCTGTTCAATGAGGCGGTCAACTTTCTTCAAACCTTCGGAAAGTCAACCATCCTGCTATGCACGGCAACACAGCCTCATCTTCATAGGACGGAGCGCCCGGTACTATTGTCTGACAAACCGGATATTGTCAGCATTACGCCGGAGGATTTGAAGGTTTTTGAGAGAGTTCGCATTGAAGATAAAACCCAATCGACGATGGATCACGAACAAATTGCGGCATTGGCCAAGGCGCAAATTGGACAGGGAAAAAGCACGCTCGTTATTTTGAACACCAAAGGCGATGCTCGTGGAGTATATGAACGATGCGAACCGATTGTATGTGAGAAAGCGTTTTTGACGACTGATCTTTGCCCTGCTCATCGTTTGAACATCCTTCGTCGATTACGGAAAAATCTGGACCCAAAAACGAGACAGGTAACTTTGTGCGTCAGTACGCAACTGATCGAGGCAGGTGTAGATTTATCATTTGACAGTGTAATTCGCGCAGAAGCAGGTATGGACAGTATTATTCAAGCTGCCGGGCGTTGCAATCGTAATAAAGAAAATCCAACACCGCAGTCGGTCTTTGTTGTCGATGTTCAAGGTGAAAAGCTTTCACGACTACCGGAAATTAAGGACGGCAAGGGTGTTACGGCAAGAGTGTTTCGTGAAAATCAGGGCACCAATTTATTGAGTGATGAAATAATCGCTCAATTTAATGATTATTATTTTTACGGACAGAAAGAGAAAATGGATTACAGCATAAAAGGCGATAATACAACGATCTTCAGCTTGCTCAGTAATAATCCGTTGGGAACAGTTGCTTACCGGAACCGCAACAACAAGAATTACGCTGGCTTGCCTAGTGCTTTCAGAAGGCTCGTCGCTATTTCGAGTGGGTAATGGTATGACAGGGGTCATTTCACTACCCGGAGGTTTTAGACCGCATGAATCCTGAATCGTTGTTCGCAGTAG
>CAZKQY010000183.1:0-11217 GCA_964555005.1 uncultured Syntrophotalea sp.
TCCGATTTTATCCGAAGTTATCTGCGTTCAATTCAGGTCTTTGATCTTTTAATCGCAAACCTCTTTGTTGAACACGGATAAAGGCGGATGCACGCAGATACAAACCTTAAATCTACGGTTCTATAACCCACACAAAGGTAATTGGCCTCAAGCCATTGAAAATTCAAACCTTTAGGTAGTCTCTCTCTATTTGCGGAGATTGTTTTCAAGTACCCGATTGACCATCGGACTTTTGAAGCCAACTTTTTTTTGGGTTATAGGTCCGAAAATTTTAAGCCTCAATCGGACCACTGAATACACAGATAAAACGAAAAGGTTAAAAGTCTTTTTGGTGATTTCCTTGCCTTCCGTGGACAAGAAGAGTTGAGGTTCAATTTTTAGATAGCCGTGTAAGGTCGATTGCTTTGTAGTGATTCTGGTTGGATTTGTGTCATTTATCGCGATAGGAAGGCGTCCACACATAAATTCTTGGCCCTCGATTATGCCCAGCTGAGAATTAGGACTAATCAGGCGACTCTTTGTTGCCATATGGATACACATTAGGCCATTATGTTGTTGTTTGATGACAAGGTTCTATATTAAGAATTTGTCAGTTAGTTTTTATTTAGAAACCTTGTATGGACAGGTGCGGTTTTCAAATGACAAGCGCGTAATTTTCATAAAAAGCTGGGAAATTAAATGTTTACGTGGATGTGTTGCTGTTTGCGTTGCATACATAAGCGTACGCATTACGTCTAAATTTGGGAAAAGGGTTTTTCTTGATGAAAAACTAGTTCGAGAATGTTAGCTGTTTATCGTATCCAAAAGGCGACACTTTGCCGTTGAAATCTTGTTTTAATAGCAAGTTTTGCAGGTAATGTTGCTCAACTTAACGGAAATACAGCGAAAAATAAGAGTGGTATCGAAGTTGCTATGACTTGTTTTTAGTTTGCGTCATGTAGCTGATAGCTTAAGAGTGATGGCGCCGCAAAAAGTCTGCCATACAGGTGTTACGACGGTGCTTCGGGACCTTGATATTCTTTTCTCTCCTGAAAAACATCAGGCCTTGTAGGACGAAATTTTTGCTTAACCATCCTATGACGTTTTAGTGAATGCATCAAAAGTGGTAAGCCGCAGGAGCGGGGGAGGGACGATGCCAATGCAACGTTTTGAATTCAAGAAAATTTCACGGGTAGATCCTCTGTTCAGAGAAGTCTTGTCCTTACGTTACCAGGTTTATTGTGAGGAACGGGGCTTTGAAGCTCCGGAAGATCATCCCGACGGCCTGGAAAGGGATGCGTACGACGAAGCTGCAGTTCATTTTGCTGCGATTGATCGTCTGACGAGCAGGGTGATCGGTACGGTGCGACTGGTACTTCATTCTGAGAAAAATTTCCCAGGAGAGCAACTCTTTGACCTTGAGACCATTGCTGCAGAGCTTTGTCGGGAACAGGTTGGTGAGGTTTCGAGGCTGGCGCTGGCAAAACGGTATTGTCGTGAAGTGCGGCAATGTCTGCAGCGGGGAAGTGAAGCAGGCGAGATCGTTGGCGGCTTGTTCCGGTGCATGGCTTTGGAGAGCGGTCGTTTGGGGTTGACCCATCTATGTGCCGTCATGAGCCGCGGATTGCCGGTGTTGCTGGCCAAAAATCAAATTAACTTTGAACGAATTGGACCTGAGCAAACCTATCACGGATTGCGAGCCCCGTATTTTGGGGCGATCGACAAGATCGTCAGTGGCAATCCGGATCTATACGATTTGTATAAAGAACAGCTGCCTGTTGCCATGGTTGCCTGAAAAAGACTGGCAGATTAGCCTGTCTGGTAGCTTGCGTCAACGTGGTTTGAGTACGTAGAAGCTTTAGGCTAGCCGCAAAAACTAGCGAGTGCGAACGCTTTTTTGGGGAGTATTTCTTGCCCGGCCTCATTTTTATGCCCAAGTAGAAAATGGGGGTCAGACTTCCAAGGTCTTAAGTTTTCTTCAAGTCCATCTGCAATATTTCCATTCTCTCCTTAAGTTCAGAAAATCCTTCCGCTCGTTGTGTTAGGCGTCGTACCGCGGAACTCATTGTCCCCACATCCCGGTTAAAACATCGCCCTACCTCAGTTAGAGTCGCACTTACAAATATCTTGGCTAGCCAGGCGATCATAGCTCGAGCCTCAGCCAATATTCGTTTCTGGCTCGGAGTGTTCAATTCGGCTTTTATCAGCCCATAATTTTGACAAACAACCACGATGATATCGTTGAGGGTTGGTCTCGAGGTTGGGGTGTCCACGAATTCTCCAGAGATCTGTTCTAAAAAGCGATCATCGCCCAGCACGCGTTTATCGCTATCCCCTTGATGAAAATCCTTTCGATACCCTTCATCAAGGCCATCGAAAACAAAAGAGATATAACGCCGTTGCGCCTCTAACCGATTATTCGCCAACTGGCCGAGTACCCAGTCGGTGGTCAACCACGGCAGGTTTTCTTGATCGAGATAGGCATGATGGCTGCTCCAAGGATAGTCGACCGGGTCGTTAACCAGTCCGCAGCGAACCGGATTCAAGTGGACATAACGCACCAGTTCCAGCAAATAGCTGTCTCCATCGACAAGCAATGCTTTGTAGCGTCCTTGAAAAAGATGCCCCTGGCGGTCATGACGGCGGTTGATCCATTGTGTGTAACGAAAAGAGATGTTCTGCAGGCACTGAGAAAGGGGGATGTCGGTCACCTGCAAAATCAGGTGTAGGTGTTATGTGAAGCCGGAACTTATGTGAAGCTACCCCTCAACTTTCCCCTGACTCTCCCATCATTATCGCCACTCCCCTGGTTTTTCGCCAATAATTGCTGCACATAATTCTGTGCCCCTGACCATCTCCGAATTCCTCGATAATGGAGGCAGAGAAAGGAGGTTGTCATGGGACTGGAACAGGCATTTTCGTGTCCGAAAACGTTGATGAGGCTGCGGAGCGGCCCGCTGGGGTCGCTCCTGGACGGTTTCTGCACCTGGTTGCAGCAGCGCGGCTTCCGTCGGAACCACATCCGCAAGCATCTGTCGATAGTCTCTCATCTTAACCAGCATCTTGGCCGGCAAAGAGTTTCGTCCGGCCACATCCTCTGTCCCAAGGATGTTGATCGATTTTTCGAAGCGTACCCTTCCTGGTGTCGGCACCGCGGCCCTCTGGAAACCCATTTGAAACGGGTCCGTCACTCGATCAATCGCTTTGCCGAGTATCTTGGCGAAAAGGGGCTTTTCGATCCGTCGCCGCACGGTGAGATCTTTGCGTCTCTCCTGGCGTCCTATCTCGAATGGATGCAGCATTACCAGCATGCTGCCGCCGGAACCCTTGAACTCCGTGCTCAGTACCTCACCGTTTTCTTACGCAGGCTCGGCCCGGAGGCAACGCTGCAGGGGTTAGCAAAGCTGAACCCGGAGAGGGTCGAGGCATTCTTCCTGGACTATGCCCAGAAAGCCGGCAAAGCGGCGCGGCGATCAATGCAGGCGGCCCTGCGTACCTTCTTCCGTTTCTGCCTGCATCAGGGCTACGTTCGGGACCCCCTGGACTTGGCGGTTCCCACCTTGCGAACCTATAAGCTGGCTTCGGTCCCGCACGGCTTAACCGAGGCTCAAGCCCGGCAAGTCCTTCAGGGGATCGACCGCAGGACTGCTGTAGGCCGGCGGGATTACGCCATCGTTCAATTGCTCTTCACCTACGGTGTTCGAGGCGGCCAAATCCGGGCGCTGCGGTTGGAGCAGATCGATTGGGCGCAGAACCGGGTCCTCTTCGCAGCTTCCAAGGGCGGCAAGGATAGCTGCCTTCCCCTCACCGCCGAGGTGGGGGAGAGCCTGCTGGACTACCTGCAAAATGCCCGACCGCCCAGTTCGGCCCCGCAGGTGTTTCTGACCTCGCGCGCTCCCTACCACCCGCTGCCCCGCTCCAGTTCTCTTTCGACCATCATCGAGTGCCGCATCCGGGCCGCAGGCATCGAGATCCCCAGCAAGGGCGCCCACGCCTTTCGGCATGGCTTTGCCACCCGGATGCTCGAACAAGGGCAACCGCTCAAAGCGATTGCCGATGTGCTGGGCCATCGCTATCTCGGCACCACCTTTATCTACACCAAGGTCGACTTTAAAGCTTTGAAGCAGGTCGCCCTGGAATGGCCGAAGGAGGCGGAGCGATGAGAGCCTTGGAATTTCGCAGCGCTATGGCGCCCCAGATTTGTAACTTCATCCGCCTGCGGCAGCTCTCCGGTACTGATTATCAGAGCCAGGCGCTGCTGCTGAGCTACTTCGATCGCTTTCTGGCCGAAGAGAAATTTGAAGCTTCGCGCATCACTCGGCAACTCACCGACCGGTATCTGCTGACCCTTTCGCACCTGGCGCCGCGCGTGCAGTCAAACCGCTTCTGCGTGATGCGGCAGTTGTGCCGGTATCTCTTGCGGAGCGATCCGCTCACCTATGTTCCCGAGCCCCTAAAAATCATTGCCTCGCAGGCGGCGCATCAGCCGTACATCTACAGCCAGAGGGAAATCGGCGTTTTGCTGGCTGCCGCTGCTGAACTGCCGCCGCCGGGCTCCCTGCGGCCGCTCACCTACCGGACACTTCTCGGCCTGCTCTACAGCACGGGTATCCGTATCGGGGAGGCGTTGGCTCTGAACCTGGAGAACTTTCACAGCGCCGAAGAGCGGCTCTACATCGCCGCGGGCAAGTTCCGCAAGGCCCGCTGGGTGCCTTTGAGCATGACCACCGGCGAGGCGTTGCAGCAGTATCTGGACAGACGCCTTCGTATCAAGCCCCACTCGCCGGACTCCCCGCTGCTGCTGAACCAACGATCCCGGCGCTTGCATCAGGGCACGGTCAACCAGACCTTCCGGTGCTTATTGGACCGCTGCGGCATCCCCCACGGCGCCCGCATTCATGACCTGCGCCACACCTTTGCCGTCCACAGGCTGCTGGCCTGGTATCGGGACGGAGCGGATGTGAACGCGCGGCTGCCGTGGCTGGCAACCTATCTGGGACATGTGGATATTCATTCCACCCAGGTCTACCTGCGAGCCACGCCGAAGCTGACCGAAGAGGTTGCCCGGCGCTTCCACGATTACTATCTCCAACAAATCAAAGTCAACGGAGGATCGCTATGACACACCTGCTGGCAAACTTCATGAAACCCTTTTTCGGCCACTACCTGCCGGTTCAGAAAGGCCTCGCGGCCAATACCCTGCTGGCATACCGCGACGCGATCAAGCTGTTATTGTGCTTTGTTGCGGACACCCGGCACAAAAGCGCCGACGCGTTAAGCGTCGAAGAGATCGACGATGCGCTGGTGCTGGCGTTCCTCGATCATCTTGAAAACGTCCGCGGCTGCACCCCGCGAACCCGTAATGCCAGATTGGCTGCCATCCGTGTCTTCTTCGGTTTCATCGCCCGAGAGGAGCCGGTCTTGCTGCTGCAGTGTCAGAGAATTCGCACCATCCCACTGAAACGTACGCAGCACAAGACGGTCGAATACCTGGAAGAAGGCGAGATGCAGGCGCTGCTCGATGCGGTGAATGTCAACGCGCGGACCGCAGTACGCGATAAGGCCTTGCTGCTCCTGCTCTACAATACCGGGGCTCGCGTCAGCGAAATTGTAGGCATCAAAAAGTCCGAGCTGCGCCTGCAGGACGCCGCTTACGTCACGCTCCTTGGCAAGGGCAAAAAGCACCGCAGCTGTCCACTGTGGGCTGAAACGGCACAGGCCCTACAGGCCTACCTCAAGGTTCGAAGCCCCAAGGATCCAGAGGCCGAACAACTGTTTCTCAACGCCAACGGGGCACCCGTCACCCGCTTCGGCATTCGCCACATCCTCCGCAAATATGCGACATCAGCCCGGGATCAATGCCAGTCGCTGCGGTCTAAGGCCGTTAACCCGCACACCATCCGGCACACCACGGCCATGCATCTGCTGCGAGCTGGCAACGATATTAACATGGTCAGCTACTGGCTGGGACACGCCGATATCAACACCACGCATGTCTACGTCGAAATCGATATGGACATGAAGCGGAGAATGCTCGAAAAAACAACAGCGCCGGTGGTCAGCAACGATCTGCCATGGCAGAGACCCAACGTTTTGCAGTGGCTCGCTACCCTTACGAAATCACCACACTTATGTGCAGGAAAACATTGATCTGGGATAGAAAATGAAGGAGTATTCACAGATGAACTTCACATAAGTCTAAGCTTCACATAACATTATTTATGTTGAGCTCAACATAAAACATGATTCGAGGTGATCGTATAATTCAGGATTTGCAAGGAGAACCGCTTGCGGGTCTCTAACAACCAGGCCACAAAACGGGAGCGGTCATGAGCGAACTTCAGCAAAAATTCCTTCTTGTGGCAGCGGTGCGTAATGTGCCAGATACAACCCGGTATGTGATGCCGATTCGCTCTTGCCATGCACCCCTCCCATTGCCAGTCCGGTAAAATGCAGCTAAAAAAGCATATATCCCTGATTTTGCCCCCTAAAATGGGCCTACAGGTGGTTTTTTAGGGCCTTTGGGATGTAAAATCACGCACTTTCAGTGAGTTAACTTGGTCCGACCCCAAGGAGGAAGTCTCCAAGGAGGAAGTCACATTTGAACCTCTGAAGTCAGAGACGAGGTATGTGGCTGGCTGCTATAACGGTTCATGATAACCGGCGGCGACGCGAACTTGCGTGACCCACCGCAATTTGGTTTTTCTTTTCAATTTAAAACAGACGTATTTTCCGTCCGGTTGATTAGTTTGTTAGTTGCTTTCCACTGGCTCAGGTGCTAACATTTGTGCACACACTAAGCTCAGGAGCTACACATGGAAACTAGAATTCAATTTCGTGTTGACGAAGAAACAAAACGCTTAGCCCAGCAAATGACAGAAAGCCAAGGTCGTACTCTCAGTGACGCTTGCCGTGAACTAACTGAGCAGCTTGCCGAGCAACAACGCAAGGCCTTGTCTCATGATACTTGGCTTACCGAACAAGTAAACCTTGCGTTCGAAAAACTTGATTCCGGCAAGGCTGTGTTCGTTGATAACGACTCTGCAAAAACACAAATGGCTCAACGTAAAGCCAAGGTTCGCAACCGGGGCCACCAATGATTTTTTGGGAAGAAGAATCTCTAAATGATCGTGAAGAAATTTTTGAGTTTCTTTATAACTTCAACCCCGATGCTGCGGAAAAAACCGATGAAATCATTGAGTCGAAAGTTGAAAAATTAATTGATCACCCCTTGATGGGTGTTCAACGAGAAGGAATCCGAGGCAGATTGCTCATTATTCCTGAAGTTTCAATGATCGTCTCCTATTTTGTCGATGGTTCAATGATTCGTATCCTGCGAGTCCTGCATCAGAAACAAAAATTCCCGAATTGAGTTCTTTTTTCTGTTCGCTGACCGAATACCCTTTCGGGTGGTCAAAGAATTCTGCCACCGGGGACTGACAAAATTCGTATTTTCATTTTTTGCAACTAACGAGCCTGTAGAAAAACCCTCTTCAGAGAGCACTCCACCGCTCAAAATAGTTTTTCCCGCACCCGAAATAACCCCTCCATTAGCGCCTTACACCAGAGGCAGCAATTCTGTCGTATGCAGAGACATAAATATGATCATATTTGACCGTTTTCTACCTTTTTTGCTGTTATATCGTCCCGTACCGATGAATCTTGGTTAGATTGTGAAGCATATTCATCAACTGCCACTGTCCGTTGACCTTCTTCTGACCACGAAGGGTGAATCTCTTTATTCCAATGGCTTCGGTGATGTGGCCGAAGACCGGTTCGACGATGCCAAGCCGCATACTGTAAATATGTCGCCCCAGAGCGGAATCGATTTTTTGTTTCATTCTTTCAAGTGGGCCGGTTTTGACCTCGTCAATGACCCCGATCTTCACATTGACCTGCCTGGCCCCTTTTTGTTTTACGCTTCGTAGGCATTGCCCTCTTTGGAGGCAATTGTCGCACTCGGCCTGATACCCCATAAACTGCATGAACAGAAGACTGCCGATTTTGGCCTTGGCACTTTTGAGCCAGAGGGTTTTTCCGGCCGGGCAAATACAGGTACGGTTTTCGAGATCAACCTGAAAGTCGCTAACGTCATAGCGTGCGTTCTTTCTGGGTGTCGTATTATTTTTTGTCTTGTGCCTTCCGGCGGTCTGAAACCGTGGGTCTCGGGAGCGAAAGCCGTTGTCGGCAATGTATCCGTCGATCTGGTTCTCTTCGAGAAAGAGCAGTGCGTCTTTGTTGCAGTACCCGCTGTCGGCAAGAACTTTGCCTGCCTTTAAGGGGCTTTGCTCATCCTGTTCAAAGGCGCTCTCAATCTTCTCAACCATCGGTTCGAGAAGCCCGTGTTCCTGCCCCTGGCCAAAGGCCTCGGCGCTGACAACGACCTGATGTTTGCCATCGACTGCGGCAACACCGGTATAGCCCTGAATGACCCCGTGGCTGGTCTTCATTTTGGCGCTTTCGTTGTCGGTGATATTGCTTTGCACTTCATTACCAGAATGCCCAAGCCGTTCAGCATTCTCTGCAAGAAACTTGTCGATCTTGTCGCTGGCTTTAAGAAGTGTGGCAATCTGCTTTTCTTCACGCTCACGAATTGATTCGACCTTGTTTCCCTTACGGTCTTCGTCACGATGTTTGCTCAGCATATGACGAACCGCCCGGTCGATCTTCTGACTCTTCTTTTTCAGATTCTGTTTGGTGCCGCTCCATTCCTTAGAAGCGTTGGAGGGGAGCTTGCAACCATCAATGGCGAACATTTCCTTGCCGATCAGGCCCATTTCGTCACAGATGAGCAAAACCTGTTTGAAGAGCTTTGCGATCTCTTCGGCTGAGCAAGAAATGAAATAGGCCAGGGTTGTAAAGTGTGGCTGACTGTCAGCAGACAGCGCCATAAACAGAACATTCTCCCGACAAAGGGCTTCGATTTTACGACTGCTGGTGATCCCTCTGGAATAGGCCAGAAGGACAACCTTCAAAAGTAGAGCGGGATCGTAGGCAGGGCGACCTGTTGTGTCGTTGTTGTACTTATAGTGGAAAATGCTCAAGTCGAGCTTTTGGTCAACCAAGTAATTGATGGAATATTCAAAGGTTCCTGGAAGAATTTGACGGTCAAACGATACCGGCAATAGAACTGTTTGACCCTGATTGTACTCTTTGAAGCGTGGCATGTTTTCCCTCCGTGTCGAATCACTAAAACAGCCACGAATATATCATATTTTTAGGTTTTCCTGCAGCCTCAACGCTGCTAATCAGCCGCGCGGTTTTTTGCGTCGGCTGAATTAGCCTAGTTATGCATTTTATTATTTTGATTTATCAAATCAACTGGTTGATAAATGTTTGAAATTCGCTCAATAATTGGCTTATAAATTATTCTATTCCAATTCTTAAAGCAGATATGAAGTAAGTACATATATATGCAATACCCAATTATTTTTATTACTATCGGTGAATATTTGCTTATAGAATATACCCATTCTGTTATTGGGGACAAATGGATATTATTAAAAATACTACATAAGAAATAGTAAGCAACTGATGCGACAATTAACTGCGCCATGAAAAAAGCAGGGTGAAATGGGGTAATCTCTTTACCTTTATTTTTCGCAAATGATTGGAGAGTCTGAAAGTCTATATCTTGAAGAAGACGAACTTCACAATCGTCAACAAATCTTGCAAATAGGTTGTAGAACCAATTTTGAACTGCAATTATCCACAAATATGCAAAACAAATAATAAATCCTAAAAGATTTATAAATATACTATCTAACTTAATTGTTTGTGAGCTTGATAATGAAAAAACAGCGACAAGGAAAGCTGCGAATCCTCCAAGAAGACTCCATCTCAAATTGTCTGCATGAAGACGATAGGTGTTAGCATTTTGATATATTAATGCTTTTGAATTTGTCATTCAGCCTCCTCAAAATACAGAGCATAACGTTTGGATAACCGGCGGCGACGTGATCTTGGGAGTCCCACCGAAGTTTACGAATATTTGCAGAGCTATTTTTCGTCCGGTTGATGCTTTTGTTATGATCGACTTGCGACGATTGATGCGATGCGCTACAATTGCTGCAAGTTAATCGCAAAAAGGAGGTTCATATGTCTACAGCCAGTGTACGACTTGACCAAGACTTAATTGAGAAAGCCGCCATTATGGCAAAAGCATTAAACCGTACAACGCCAAAGCAAATTGAGCACTGGGCTAAAATCGGTAAAATGATGGAAGATAACCCAGACCTGCCATATGAGTTCGTTAGGCAAGCCATCATTGCAAAAGCCGAAAAAGAAGCTGGTAAGCTCGAGGAATACAACTTTGGCTAAAATTACCCAGGTCCTTCAAACACCATCCTTCAAAAAAGCAGTCAAGAGGCTCCACCATAACCAAAAGAAGGATCTGGACAAGGCTGTTAAGGAGCTTATTGAAGATCCTCTTTTGGGTGAGCAGAAAAAAGGAGATCTGGCATTTCTGCGAGTTTACAAATTTAAAATGAATAAACAGCCCACCCTTCTCGGTTACAGTTACCAAGACGGAACAGTCACCCTTGAATTAATGGCTCTTGGTTCTCATGAAAATTTTTATCGAGATATCAAGAGCATTTACTGAACCGAACAAATCATAACGTGGAGGTGAGTGGCCGGGCGGTTTAGAAAACACAACCCTCTCCACCTGGTACTGGATTCCGAGCCTACACCGACATTCGCGAACGCCAGCAACAGCCCGGTCCACCCGACCGTCTGGTTGGCGTCAAAGCGCTCGCTCTTCCAGATACTTGTGAAGTTTCCTACATGTACCATCAAATGATCTTTCTTCCGCCACACTATCCAGATGCCGGCAATAAGGGCCGCCATCTGGTCCAACCGCCTGTCTGAGTGACGTGGAGGCAGGGATGTGATACTCCTCATAAAGACTCACATTCCGAATGATCTCTCCGCCAAGGAGCCAGAGGTTGGTCAAATGCCGTCTGATCGTTTTCTTCGCAAGACCACTCTCTGCAAGAGCTTCTGCGAATGGCCGCATTTCTTCAAGCAATTTCTTTCCGTAATCCAGATCTGGTTTGATTCCCATCCAGCGCTTAGGCCATTCCGGGAAATCAGGACAAATATCAATCAATTTGCTCATTGCTATGAGGTACTCCCGCCAACGCAAAGCTCAGGGGCGGCGTGATTTATACCACCGAAATTTAATTAACCTGACAACTTGGTTGCGGCCATGAAATTTTCAAAACCGCCTACTTCACG
>CAZKQY010000184.1:0-2235 GCA_964555005.1 uncultured Syntrophotalea sp.
AGCTGTGTAATTTTTCCGTTTCTTTCGCATGGTGAATACCTCCGTCGTTGTAGACTAACTCAAACGACAGGATTCTCCAATTCACGCTGAACCAAAACAAACCAACCCAATGTTTCATTGGGGTTGGAGGCTTTTTAGAATGTTGTTATTCTGGGGTAGTCCCTTTTTAAGGGTTGTCTGGATTGTTGTTACTTGAGTGTTTTAATGATTTTAAAATACTGTTCTGCTTTGCTTTGCCTTTGTTTCAGGCTGTGCTGTTCTTCGGTGGTGGCCTCTGGGAGAAACCGATCCAGCTTCAGGGACGTTGCCCATAGATGTTATTTGTAGTTATTTATAGTTATTTGTGGATCGCTATGAGTTAGTTGTTGACCTAAAATCTGTAACAATGATATATGTACCTGCATTACATAACCCCCCCATGGCCATCCCGCTATCTACATATGGCCTTTTCCCTCCTCCTCTCTGTGATAAGGTCGTTGCTTACGACCGCTTAGCCGACCCCTAAGGGGTCGGCTTTTTTTATTTTTTCGACGGCTTCTCTGCTATCAGTTGCGGTTCTGCGGGTTGAAAAATGTTTCTCTCAAATTTGTGCAGAGAAGAATATGGAGAGGGGGAGCTGTTATTAACTGCTGTGTAGCCAGCAAAGGCTGGTTTGTGTTATTAATTATCTGCTGCACCTTAAGGGTATGGTTGTTAAAATGAACTACTGCTAGATGGTAATGTTTTGTTACTAATTGCCTTTTAATGGCAAATTATTCGAAGCTAGGAGACTGTCGGACTTACCATGAGTCGACGGAAAAATCGTCTGGTTGGCCCATATTCTCGACAATTTTCGCCAAATAGCCCTGCTATTCTCTCTTAAATTCTCGAAAATCTGACCTCAAACAGCCAATTTTTCGTTTCGGCCCGTCAAGTCCGACAGGCTCCTAGGATTCGTTAGTCGCGAATTGTATATACATTTACAGGGAGGGTTTATCTATGGCGAACAGGCACGAGCTTGATAACAACCTGCGGGGAGAAACGCTTGGTCGCAAGGGGCTGATGAAAAAACACGCACAGGTGCAACAGTTGCGTTTACTGCCTGAGCTGCATGTCGTCAAAATTGGTGGCCACGGCACCATTGATTTTGGTCGGGAAGTGGTGATCCCTTTAATGGAAGAGGTTGGGGAGTTGTCCAAATCTCACCAGATTCTGGTAGTAACAGGAGGAGGGGTCCGGGTCCGGCACATTCTTGATCTTGGCATCGATCTCGGCATGCCGACCGGTGTGTTGGCTCAGCTCGCAAGTAAGATCAGCGAACAAAATTCCGAGATGGTGGCGTTGCTTCTTTCTAAGTGGGGCGGCACTTGCATTCCCAGCGCTGACATACTCGAACTGCCGACTATGCTCAGACTCGGCATGTTGCCTGTCACCCATGGAACACCGCCCTACGGACTGTTTGAGCATCCTCCGGGCATTGGCTTGATACCGCCACACCGCACCGATACCGGTGCTTTTCTGATGGCTGAAGTGCTTGGCGCAAAGAGCTGTATTCTGGTTAAGAATGTCGATGGTTTGTTTACTGAAAACCCTGTCGTTAATCCTAATGCTACGCTGATTGAGGATATTACTGTCGACGAAATACTGGCTCTGGACATGGAAGATCTGGTTTTCGAGCCAAAGTTACTTAACCTGCTGCGCGATTCTGCCAACGTCAAAGAAATACGCATCGTAAACGGGCATAAGCGCGGCAATATCGTGAAAGCTATGCGCGGCGAAAAAGTCGGTACCGTGGTGCGCAAATAGCTCAAGGTAGTAAGAAGGTCTCCTTTGTGGTATAGAGTAAAAAGCAACTGTATCTATCGCTATTCAGAGCGGTACACTCGGAAGAGGAGATTTGATTATGGCAGGAAAGATTTTTTATCGTGAGCGTCGCAATGCTGGCGAAGGTTCTCATCAGGCCCGTTACATGGTGATGGCTGTCGCTGATGTTAACCTGAAGATGTTCGGCAAGCATATGCGTAAGTGCGAACTGGAAGCTATTGCTGAGGCGATTGGCGCGGAACTGTTGGCTCTGCCCCGTGGCGACAAGCACGAGATGGATGTCGATGACGATGATTAGTTATTTGTTTTTTGAGGTAGACACTTATTAGTTGACTCAACTTTCGCACCGCCTTAAACGGTACAAATGACTGATATCACTTTAATTTTCAGAATATACTGGCCGGAAGTAGCATTGGCCGCCGTAATAGGCTC
>CAZKQY010000185.1:0-1721 GCA_964555005.1 uncultured Syntrophotalea sp.
AGTGGTTCAACGCCCCGGTGGCGCAAAATGTTCGGGATTCATCCATCTTTTTCGATTTTACCACTCTGGTTGGCGACCCCGGCCTGGCCCACGAATTGCGCGGTATCGTGCAGCAGGGTATTCGCGAATTTCCCGGTTTTCTGTTTCACATGATGTCCCTTGATTTGCAATGCCGGGCGCCTATCGGCTTTATGGGCCGTTTTCTGCTTGAAAAAAACGGTGAACGGGCCGGGCTGCTTTCCCTTAAAAATGGCGGCAGTATCTTTATTGTCGATTGCGTGCGCATGTTTTGTTTAGAGCTGGAACGAGGGGAGCTGCCCACCCTGGAACGGCTCAAGGTTCTGGTCGAACTGAATGTTTTCGATGTGGAGACTGCCGATCATGTGCGGGCCGCTTTTGAGGCCTTGGTTTATCTGCGTCTGCGCAACGAAATCACCCTGGTTGAGGCCGGCCTGGAGCCGAGCCATCATCTCGATCCGCAGGCCCTGCCCAAAAACGAACAAGAGCTCCTCAAGGGGGCGTTGCATGCGGTCAAGAAGCTGCAGGATGTGGCCCGCCGCCACTTTGCCAAAACCCCCTTTTAGTTCTTTGCCCCGCCGGTATTCTCTCTTTGCTTCGGTAGTTAGTCGTGTTGAAATATGAAGTTTTCTATTGACTTCTATGGCCCAATTCGTATGATGTCCGCGTTATTTACAGTCGGGTTATTTACGGTCAGGTTGTTTACAGTCGGGTTATCTAAGGCTATAGTCGTTCCTAGCCTCTACAGGGATTCGATTTGTCCGACCTTGCAGAGCGTAGCATGCAGTATCTTGTTTCACTGACCGCGCAGCAGCGTTGTTATCCGTAAGCGGCTCTCCCTCGGGCTGCAAATCAGGATGAGAGGAGGTGGACAGTAGCAACTCCCTTTTGTGGGGACTCATGCGGAACGGCATCTGGTGTGCGCCGTCATTTTTTTGAGCTCGTCGTAACGCTCTTTGTATTCAGGATGGAAAAGACTAAGTAAAGGAGTAGCAACCATGGGACACGGACCAGCAGTAAAACTGGGCAAGGATTATGCCTCCAGTTATAAGACTTTGCTCGGCATTAGAATGTTTATCGCCTACACCATCGTTTATGCCATTTTCGTCGGGATCAACATCACTAACCCGGCGATGATGGAAACTATCGTTTTGGGCCAGACTCTTGCCGTCGTCTACGGTTTCGGTTTGATTTTTTTGGCCTTCATTATGGCGGTTATCTACAACCACTTCTGCACCGCTGCAGAAGCGCGGCTGAATAAATAGGGGGGCGCCACCAATGATTTATACTCAATCTCCGCTGGCAGTCGCCTTGTTTGTCGCTTTCGTCCTCTTCGTGCTGGGCCTGTCCTTCTATCTGGCCCGTCGCACTACCTCCGCCGAAGGTTACTACGCCGCCGGCGGAAACATTCACTGGTTCGTCAACGGCATCGCTTTTGCCGGTGACTATCTCTCGGCCGCTTCCTTCCTCGGTATCTGCGGCATGATCGCGACCGCCGGTTACGACGGCTTCCTCTACTCCATCGGCTATCTGGCCGGCTGGATGGTCGCCCTGTTCCTGGTGGCTGAGCCGATGAAGCGCCTCGGTAAGTACACCTTTACCGACGCTCTCGACTCCAAGTTTAACTCCAAGGGTATTCAGCTCACCGCTGCCATTTCCACCTTGGTGGTGTCGATCTTCTACCTGATCCCGCAGATGGTCGG
>CAZKQY010000186.1:0-1634 GCA_964555005.1 uncultured Syntrophotalea sp.
CAAGGGTAGGAGCAACGAGCGCCGCAGTTCAGTAACAACTGCCTCCTGGGCTTCACTCAGGGTCGTGTTGAGTTTATGCGCTGTATGCGAGCGGTCATGAACATCGTCACGTTTTCGCCAACGACGAACCGTATCAATGGAGATACCCAACTCTTTGGCTAAAGCCTTGTCCGTTTTTTTGGACTGTTGAATATATCGGCGCGTTTTGGGGGTTGTCGTTGCGTTTGCATGCAACTGAATCATCATATCGGCCTCCTTCAGATTTCACCGCAGAGAATGTCAAAAAGCATATCCCGAGCAAGGAACAACGGAAAGCTTTTTCTGCTAATGGAATCATCCGGGACCCAACAACTAATGGTGTTTTGTCGCCAGTTTTGACTTTGGCTGCCACTCACCATTTTAAGGCTATGTAAATCAGAATAAACCGATCGCTAAGGGGAATTTAATTTGCAAGCGCACCACGAGCCATAGGTCAGAATACCTCATGAGGCGGCCGATATTCGTGGCATTTTCGTGGCATACAGGGGGGGGTATTACTTAAACACTTACTATATGGGCATTGCATCATAGTTTACGGCTAACTTTTTAAGAACGTTAAATGTTACGGCAATAAAAGTTAAGTCATCGGAATATATTGCAAAAACACAAAACATATTAGTCTTGTTCCTTTATTGTCCCGGTTCCCAGGCGGGTGTCGTCCGCAATCTTTTCCCCGAGTTAGGGCGCACCCGTGAGTATTCGCCGAAATCGCTCTCATGGCCCGTCACGTTCAGGTTCGCAGCGCAATAAATACAGGACGGTCCCATCATGACAGCATTCTGCAAGGGGTCGCGTCTACAGAATTCATTTTTTGAAATCTGCAGACGCGACCCCCTTGGAAGGTCCTTCAGGGTTTGAATAGCAGAAAGCCGCCCCCTTTGCAGGCAGCGGCTTTCTGTTGGTCGGTTAAATTATGGTGCTTGTGATGACCTCAATGGTCCAGTGTGAGACAGTCCGGATGTTGCCGGATTACCACATGTGCTCGCCATATTCAAAGTCATGCCAGACCACCAGGGCAAAATGTTTCACTTCGCCGTCGACAACGGTGGACGAGAAGTTGATGCTGGTTACATTATGATGTTCGTCAGAAATAACTTTTTCAAAATCTGCACTTTGGTCCGGAAGTGAAAGAATTGCGTGTTTTTTTTTCATGCCCCCTCCATTAATTTTGCGCGCTTATTTACGATAGTCAAAAAGCGCAGGTTATAGGTGCAACGACAATCTGCCAGCCTTGAATCAAAGCAATACTTAAAAACTCAACTTTCGTACCGTCCTGAACGATGCAATGGGATGATATCACAGTAATATTAGGAATATAAAGGCCGGAAGTAGTATCGGCCGCCGTAATAAGCTCGGTATCTGGGCCATGAAGTCTCCCCGCGCAACTGCAACCGGTTCTGCGATTTTGTCGCCGAAATCTTTTACCAATTGTCGTAAAGAATTCAACAGCAAGGTTTTATATATGCATACATCTAGTTTTGCAAGCATAAACTGCCAACCCAGATCCACCGCCACCAAATGAACAAGGGCTGGGCTTGCCCATTTTTGCTGTCTTTGGGCGGGAGCAGGGGGTTTCCCCGCACCGGCTTTCCCTT
>CAZKQY010000187.1:0-4897 GCA_964555005.1 uncultured Syntrophotalea sp.
GCCGAGATCGAGGATGACGGAGTTCCTTTTGAGGAAAAAATGGCCGAACTTTCAGCCACGCTCTACGAGCAGTTCGCAGAAGCTGACCGGCTCGAAGCCACCATCAAAAGGAATTTGGAGGTTTTGGGCTATGGCGAATAACCAGGAAGGCTTCAACTTCAGCACCCTGGTCGCTGCTATTCACCAGGTGGATGAGAACATGGCCGCTCAGGCCGGACGGGCGGTCAATGTCAGCCTGACCCTTCGAAACTGGATGATCGGTGCCTATATTGACAAATATGAACTGAACGGTTCGGACCGGGCGGATTACGGTGATAAGCTCCTTTCAGAACTGGCAAAGCGGCTGACAGGCATTAACGTAAGCAATTGCAATCGCCGCCAGCTCTATCGTTACCTGCGCTTTCACCGGCTTTATCCTCAAATTGTGGGGACACTGTCCGCACAATTGAAAACCATGCTGCCTGCGGAGTTACAGGGAATTGAAAAAGTGGGGACGCCGTCCCCACAATTGCAAATCCCACCGGAAAAACTCGTATATCGCCTCTCATACAGCCATCTGGAATTGATCGTGGATCTTGACGATCCTCTCAAACGGACCTTTTACGAGATCGAGTGCATCCGGGGCAACTGGTCGGTACGGGAACTCAAACGGCAGATCGGCAGCCTCTACTACGAACGTTCCGGGTTATCGGAAAACAAGGAAAAACTGGCCGAACTGGTCCAATCCGGGACGGAAAAGAGCGAACCGAAACTGGCTGTCCGCGATCCCTACATCTTCGAGTTCCTCGGGATTAAGTCCCGTGAGGTCATGAGGGAGTCCGATCTGGAGGATCAGCTTTTGAATAAACTACAGGATTTTCTTTTGGAGTTGGGCCACGGATTCTGCTTTGAAGCCAGCCAGAAGCGGATCCTGATAGGTGATACACACGGTTTTGTTGACCTGGTTTTCTACCACCGCATCCTTAAATGCCATGTGCTGCTGGAGTTGAAGGTCGAGTCTTTCAACCACGAAAACCTCGGGCAGCTCAACACCTATGTGAGCTGGTACCGGAAAAACATGATGACCGACGGGGACAACCCGCCGGTGGGCATTCTGCTCTGTACGCAAAAAGACCATGCCCTGGTGGAATACGCCCTGGCAGGCATGGACAACCACCTGTTCGTCTCCAAGTACCAGCTCGAACTGCCCCGCAAGGAGGAGATACAGAAATTTTTGGAAGAGAAGATGCGGGAGGTGGGAGGATGAATTATGAATTGAGAATAGGGAATAGTGAAAAGGTGTACATGTCGAACGAAAGTCATTCACCATTCCAAATTCACTATTCACTATTTTACTTGGAGGTTTTGGGCTATGGGGAGCGAGCATCATCCTAAAGAACAGCTGGGGACTGTTTCTAAAATAATAATGGGGCAATCACCTCCGGGTTCGACCTACAACGAAAAAGGTAAAGGATTACCGTTTTTTCAAGGAGTAAGGGATTTTAATTACCGCCACCCATCAGTAAGGGTTTACTGTTCTGCGCCTTCTAGGATTGCACGGCCTGGCGATATTCTTTTAAGTGTTCGTGCCCCAATTGGACGAGTGAATATTGCAGACCGCGAGTGCTGTATTGGGCGGGGGCTTTCAATTATTAGAGCAATATCAGATTTAGACCAACGATATATTGAATTCGTCCTTCGACTGCTTGAGCCAACTTGGCAAAGCGTTGAAGGGGGTGGATCTGTATTCGGTAACGCCACAAAAAAAGATCTTGGACAACTTTCAATTCACTGGCCAAGTCCTTTTGAACGGCAGGCCATAGCCCATATCCTCGGATCGCTGGACGACAAGATTGAATTAAACCGCCGGATGAACCAGACGCTGGAAGCCACGGCCCGCGCCATCTTCAAATCATGGTTCGTTGATTTCGACCCGGTGCGCGCCAAAGCCGAAGGCCGTCCGACCGGTCTGCCGGGTGATATTGCCGGGCTCTTTCCCGACAGTTTCGAGGATTCAGAAATAGGGGAGATTCCGAAGGGGTGGGAAGTTAAAGTTTTGGGTGAAATTGCAACTACGGCTCTTGGTGGCCAGTGGGGCGAAGAAAAACCTGGTAAGGGATTAGTTCCTGCGATCTGCCTGCGTGGATGTGACATGGAGGATTTGCGCAAAGAGGGTTATGCGCCCAAGGCTCCGGTGCGGTTTATTAAAGAAACCGCGATTGAAAAAAGGCTGCCAAGAGAAAATGATCTCCTAATAGCTGCATCGGGAGCAGGCCCATGTGGCCGCCCGCTTTGGTGTTCCTCGCTAATAAATCAAGCTTATAATCAGCCGGTAATATACTCAAATTTTGTAAAAAGGTTCTCTGCGCATAGTCCTGAATATGCAGTATATCTTGATCGGCTATTTCAAGAGAAGTTTATAGATAAGAGCATTCAGGATTTTATAACAGGTACTTCTGTACCAAATCTTGATTCAAAAGGCCTTATTGCAGGCTTCCGAATAGTTGTCCCACCAGAACAGATACTTAAGATCTTTTATAAACAAAACAAGCCCATATTTGAAAAACTGTACTCAGTAGAAAACATTGCACTAAGCAATTTGCGCGATACCCTCCTGCCCAAACTGATTTCCGGCGAGCTGCGCGTCCCGGATGCCGAGAAGTTCGTTGAGGAGGCCGGGGTATGACGAGCGTCCTCGACGATATTGCCCCTGCCTTCAAAGCAGCAGCCGCCCGCTGGCCGGACGCGCCCAATATCCAGGCGCATTATGCCGATCTTGCAAGCACCTTTGAAAGCAACGGCAGCAGTCTGATTGAGTTATGCAAATCGTTTCTGGAGATGGTCTGCATTACCATTGTGACGGAATTAGGCAAAGACCTTCCTGCCTCGTCAAGACCCACCACAACGGAATATCTGGGATGTGCCCTGGATGCGCTGGGGATTCGCAACCAAAGAGGGTCAAGCGCCCTCGGCACAATTCTTTCCGGCTATAACAAGCTGTCAAATGGCTTGGCCGATATACGGAATCAGGAAGGCTCGGTTGGACATGGCAAGGACGGTTTCATCGATGCCCTATCAGACCGTCATGCGCGGGTCTATCTGTTATCAGCCGATACGATTGTAGCCTCGTTATTGCAGGCATACGACGGCGTTGAGCCCTCCATTCTAAAGACCCGCGAGTCACACAGCCGCTTTGCCCATCATAATGACAGAATTGATGCGGCAACCCAGGTTGAGGCCAAGGTAGACGAAGACGGCGTTGTGGAACTGTCTTTTCGTGCGGGAACGCTTGAAGATGGGTTCGATATTCGGGTTCCTGCAAGCGAGTTGCTGTATTACCTGGACCGTCAGGCATACGTGGACGTTCTGGATGCGCTGCGTGGTATTGCCACCCAGCCCGAAGAAGAGGAAATACCGGAAACAGACGAGACAACTCCCGGGCCTGAGTTAAAGCCGGAGGAAGCCGCTGTTGGGCACAAGGAGCCTTTGACCCGGAAACTTCAACCGGTTACAGACTATCAGGGCAAATACGCGGAACAGGTCTCGCCGCTTTACGATTTTATCTTTCATTCCATTATATGCGGAAATTCCGAGTATGCGACACAAATTCAGAATCTTACCTATACGCTGCTCAACGGCATGGAAGATCTGGCGGTCATCGATTGGAGCAAGCGCACCTCCACCCATGCCGAAGTGCGTCTTTTTCTGAAGAAACTGACAAAGCTTTTTTCCATAGAGGAAATTGAAGAGAGTTCCATTGACCGGATTGCTGAATGGCTGGCAAACCGCATACCCGGGGGTGAGGCATGAAAGAAAACAATGAAATCATCCTCTACAGCACACCTGAAGGCGACAAAAAAGTCGGCGTCCTGTATCATGATGAAAATTTCTGGCTGACGCAGAAGGCCCTGGCCGGGCTGTTCAATGTGAAGGTGCCGGCCGTCAGCAAACATCTGAAGAACATCTTTGAATCAGGCGAACTGGATGAGGATTCAGTTATTTCCATTTTGGAAACAACTGCCGCCGACGGCAAAACATACAAAACCAAATATTACAATCTCGACGCCATCATTGCCGTGGGGTACCGGGTCAACAGCTATCAGGCCACTCAGTTTAGGATCTGGGCGACTAAAACCCTGAAGGAGTTCATCATCAAGGGCTTTGTGCTGGATGATGAACGGCTCAAACAGGGAAAGCATTTCGGCAGGGATTATTTCGATGAGCTTCTGGAGCGGATTCGTGAAATCCGGGCCAGCGAGCGCCGGTTTTACCAGAAGATTACCGATATTTACGCGCTTTCGGCGGATTACGACAAAAACGCTCCAATCACCAATGAATTTTTCGCCACGGTACAGAACAAGCTGCACTGGGCCATTACCGGAAAAACAGCCGCTGAAATCATCTATGACTCGACGGATGCCGAAAAAATAGATATGGGACTCACAAGCTGGAAGCAGGCGCCCGATGGGAAGATCTTGAAATCCGATGTCTCAGTTGCCAAAAACTACCTGAGCGAAGCGCACATCAAAGAATTGAACCGGATTGTGACCGCCTACCTCGACCTTGCCGAAAATCGGGCTGAACGGCAGATTGTCATGAAGATGGAAGACTGGGTTGAGTTTCTGCACAGTTTTCTGGCGCTTTCCAACTACCCGATTCTCATTGACAAAGGAAAGGTCAGTGCGCTGGAGGCAAAATTGAAGGCCGAACAGGAGTACGAAACCTACCGAAAGAGACAGGACCGGGAGTTTGTTTCGGACTTTGACCGGCAAATAAAGCGAATTCAGGGTGCGCAGGAGGGAGACGATGAGTAAAACCTCCGAAACCACCTTAGAAAAAACCGCACTCGATTGGTTTGAATCCCTTGGTTGGCAGACCGCCTTTGGCCCGGATATCAGCCCGGACGGCCCGGCCTGCG
>CAZKQY010000188.1:0-2099 GCA_964555005.1 uncultured Syntrophotalea sp.
CAGGGTGGCGCTGCGGGCGTAGCGGGTCGGAATTACACAGTCGAACATGTCCATGCCGCGCTCGACACTCTCGAGAATATCTTCAGGCAACCCAACCCCCATCAGATAGCGAGGCTTATGCTCCGGCAGCATAGGGGCGGTGTAATTGACGACTTTTTTCAGCAGCTCCAGGCCTTCGCCGACACTGACGCCACCGACGGCATAGCCGGGAAAGTCCATCTCCCCCATGACCCTGGCGCATTCCTGACGCAGGTCTTCGTAAACCCCCCCCTGAACGATACCGAACAGAGCTTGATCCTTGCGTGCCTGGTGCTTAATGCACTCTTCAGCCCAACTCAGGGTTTTACGGATTGATTTGGAGGCGTAGTCGTGAGTAGCTGGGAAGGGGATGCACTCGTCAAAGGCCATAATAATATCGGCCCCCAGGGTGTTCTGAATCTGCATCGCTTCTTGTGGTCCGAGAAAGATTTCTTCGCCGGTATTTTCATGGCGAAAGAAGACTCCCGTCTCGGTAATGCGTTTTTTTGGCAGGGAAAAGACCTGGAATCCACCACTGTCGGTAAGGATCGGTCCTTTCCAGTTCATAAAGCGGTGCAGACCGCCCGCTTTTTCCACCAACCCTTCGCCCGGGGACAAATGCAGATGGTAGGTGTTGGAGAGGATGATCTGGGCACCGGTCTCCTCAACCTGAGCCGGAGTCATGGCTTTTAAGGCACCGTGGGTTCCGACAGGCATGAAAATAGGTGTTTCGATGACCCCGTGGGGGGTCGTGAGCCGACCGAGCCGTGCGGCGCAGGAGGGATCAGTGCTGAGCAAATCAAATTTAAACATAGAGCGGTCCTCGCCTCATTGGTACTATCAGGCTGCCTGTATAAGATGGAGCGAGACTTTAGCAGAAACGGCAATTAAAGGCAACTGCCGGCGTGCTTGAAACGGGCAGTACACCTGGGATAGCACGGTTGCCAAGTTTCGGTCCGTTGTTATAATTATATATCATCTAATTAAAGAAATTCCGACGGTCTATGGAGATTTTGGCAAAGTAATGGAAATTATATTGGAAAAGGCGATATGAATAAAAATTTCTGGCGTCAGATGGTGGTTTTGGTGGGTATAGTGGTTTTCTTTAATTATTTCTATTTGACCATGGCACCCAAGCAGCAAGAACCGACGATTAGTATCAGCTACAGTCGCTTCAAGATTGAACTGGAGCAAGACAACGTCGAGAAATTGGTGTTTCAAGGGCAGGATATGCGCGGTTACTTTCGGGAAGCGGTAGCGATCGATTCCTCCGCTGCTGTGGCCGAAGAGGGCGCCGCCCTACACTTTAAAACTGTTTTGCCTCCGATCCCCGATCCGGAACTGCTTCCGGCACTTGAACTGCATAAGGTGGAGGTTGAGGCGCAGCATGAGGCGCAGCCTTCGCCATTGACTACTGCGTTGATCTACATTCTACCTTGGCTGCTGATCATCGGTGTCTGGTGGTTTATCCTCAAGGGGATGCGCAACCGTCAGGGACCCGGCGGGGGGCTGATGGGCGGTTTTTCCAAATCGGGCGCACGCCTTTACTTACAGCAGCGCTCTCATGTTACCTTTAAGGATGTGGCCGGTCTTGATGAGGTCAAAGAAGAGTTGCTGGAGATCGTCGAATACTTGCGCAACCCCACGAAGTTTGCCCGCATTGGCGGCAAGGTGCCCCGCGGAGTGCTGCTGGTCGGCCCGCCCGGTACCGGCAAGACTCTGGTGGCCCGCGCTGTAGCGGGCGAAGCGGAGGTGGCGTTTTTTTCCATCTCTGCCTCGCAGTTTATCGAAATGTTTGTCGGGGTTGGGGCCAGCCGGGTGCGTGATCTGTTCAACACCGCCAAGAAAAGTGCACCGAGTATTATCTTTATCGACGAGCTCGATGCCGTCGGTCGGGCCCGAGGAACGGGGCTTGGCGGCGGCAACGATGAGCGTGAACAGACTCTTAATCAATTGTTGTCCGAGATGGACGGCTTCGAATCCCACGAAGAGGTCATTGTTATGTCGGCCACCAACCGACCTGATGTGCTCGATACGGCTTTGCTCCGTCCCGGGCGTTTCGATCGACAGATAGTTTTGGG
>CAZKQY010000189.1:0-5892 GCA_964555005.1 uncultured Syntrophotalea sp.
CCTCGATGGCCAGGTCGAGATCGTTGCCGCTCTGTTGAATATCGCCGGTGGTAAAGATTTTTTGTACCGCAGCAACCCGCGAGCCGAGGCCAACCTGAACCCCGGTGGGAATCTCCACTCCTGGTGCGGAAGAAGCTCCGGCGATTTTGACCGTTTGATAAAGAATGTCCTGAAAGTCAGCGCGGCTCTTTTTGAATCCGGCGCTGTTGACGTTGGCCAGGTTGTTGGCGATAACGTCCATATTGGTTTGCTGGGTTTCCATGCCGGTAGCGGCGGTCCACAAAGCCCTGATCATTGTTTGTCTCCTTGGTATGCTATCGGTTAGCCGATTTTTCCGAGTTGAATCGATTTTTCGGCCAGAGTGTCATAGTTTTTGAGCATTTTCTGACAGGCTTCAAAGGCCCGCATCGTTTCGATCATCTTGCCCATTTCCTGCATCATGTTGACGTTGGAGTCTTCGACCTGCCCCTGGATCACTCGGGGTTCGGCGACCCGCTGCTCAAAGGCTCGAATATCCTCTTTACTTACGGTAAACAGGCCGCCACCCTTTCTCTGCATCACGCTCTTGTCATCAAAGACATATAAAGGCAATTTTTTGCCATTGCCCCCTTCCAGCTGGATATTGCCGCTTTCGTCAATGAGAACATCGGGGTTGGCCAGCACGATCGGTTTGCCGTCTTCACCGAGAACCTTCATTCCGGCTCCGTTGATCAGAGTGCCGAGGGAGTCGAGGCGGAAGCTGCCCTGGCGGGTGTAGCAGAAGGTGTCTTTGTTTTCCTGAACCTTGAAGAAGCCTTCACCGTCGATGGCCAGATGGGTCGGAACTCCGGTACGGACCAAAGGTCCCTGGCCGTGATCAGTCAAACCTTCTTTGGCGCTGGTGAGGGACAGGGCAGCGTTGCCGTTCAGGTTCTGCGCATCGGCCAACTTGGCTTCAAAGATCATTTGCGATCTTTTGAAACCGACGGTTTTATTATTAGACAGGTTGTCACTGATGGAATCCAACAGTTTCATCCGGGAAAGGGCACCGGAAAGGGCGCTATATTTTCCACTGCTCATGGCGAGTCCTTATGCAAGTGTTTCACTTAAGCTATTTTTCGACCGTTCCGGAAGATTTCTTTAGCTTCATTTATCAGACTCCACTGTTGCCGGGTCGATTTGTGCCGCTCGTTTCAAGGCGATCAGCTGTTGGACGGCTTCGATGGGAAACTGCAACACTGCAGCGATACCCGCAGCGTCCATGCCCTGGTCGACCAGAGCGGCGGCATAACGGTATTTTTCCGGAGGTTGACGCCAGTTGGGCCTTTTTTCTAAACGTTGCTTCAGACTCGCCTGTTCCAGTGATTCGCTAAAAGTTGTCGAGGGCGATTTTTCCGCTGGCTCTGTGGTTTCATCCAGGGCGGAAACAGCGGTCATGCGGGTCAGTTCGGCGCGGCACCGGGCCAGACTTTTTTTCAGCCGCCGCAATTGCAGGGCCAGGGTCAGGGAACAGACCGTTGCCATCAAAGTGATGACCAAGAGCAGAATCGGCTGAATAGTGATTAGGGTCATTGGTAATTCGCTGTCAACGTTGCAAGGGGCTGCGTTGTCGCTTGACGTTGCGACCGATGTGGTTTTTCAGTTTAATCAGTGATTGACTGTGCAACTGTGAAACCCGTCCCTCGGAGATTTCCAAAACTTCAGCAATTTCTTTTTGATTCAATTCTTCGTAATAATAGAGGGTTACTACCAGACGCTCTTTTTCCGATAGAAGATCGATGTATTCGGCCAGCTGCTGAGCCAGTTCGCTGCTTTCCAGCATTTCCAGGGCTGATTTGTCATCTTCGTTTACCAGGTTGTCCAACAGGCTGGGGCCGTGTTCCGATTCACCGATGGTTTCGTGCAGGCTGATGCAGCCGAGGTGACTGGTTTCTGAGAGCAATTGTCGATATTCCTCGAGGTTCATCTGCAGCGCTGAGGCGATTTCCTGTTCCTCCGGGTCGCGGCCCAGGGTCCGCATTAGATCGTCGATGGCTTTTTGAATTTGTCCCTGTTTTTTACGCAGGGTTCGAGAAAACCAATCCATGCGTCGCACTTCATCGAGTACGGCTCCGCGCATGCGTTTTTCTGCAAAGGTTTTGAACAGCACACCCTGACCGGGGTCGAAGCGGCCGGCGGCATCGACCAGGCCGAGCATGGCGGCACTGGCGATATCTTCCCGGGACATGAAGACCGGTACCTGAGTCACCATACGGTCAGCCAGGAAGCTGATCATGTAGAGGTGAGCTTTGATCAGCCGATCCTTGGCGTCTGCCCCCGGTGGGCTGTAAGGAACCGCTACTTTCATCGGATCTCCTCGGGATTCATGGCCATGAGCCTTTTCCAGAAAAACTGCAGAGTACCTTTGGGTTGCAGATCCTGCGGCAGGGTCAAGAGACCTTTGGCAAAGGAAACGAAAGCACTGCTGGTTTTGCTGGTCGGATAGAGGGTTACCATGGGCTGCTGCCGTCGGATTGATTCACGGACCCGCTTGTCAAATGGGATGCAGCCCATGTAATCGATGGAAATGGACAGGTAGCGGTTGGCTACCGTGGTCAGTTTTTGGTAGACCTCCAACCCCTCTTCCGCGTTAGCCACGGAATTGACAATCAGAGAGAACACGTTTTGATGGTAGCGGGTTGAGAGGAGCTTCATCAGAGCATAAGCATCGGTGATGGCCGTCGGATCGGGGGAGGTCACCATGAGAATGTCATGGGCCGCGACACTGAAATAGGTGACATTTTCCGAAATGCCGGCTTCCGTGTCGATAAGTACGATATCAAAGGCTTCATGCAGGCTGTCGAGTTCTTCCATGAAGCGCATCTTCTGGCCACTATCGAGGTTGGTGAACTGTTGTACGCCGGAACCGGCCGGCAGAATTTTAATACCGTGAGGTCCGTCGACCATGATCTCCGGCAGGTTTTGTTCTCCGGAGAAAAAATGGTTAAGGTTATAACGTGGGGTCAGGCCGAATACCACATCGATGTTGGCCAGGCCAAGATCGGCATCAATGATCAAAACCTTTTTGCCTTGTTTGGCCAGGGCAATCGCCATGTTGGCGACCACGGCGGTCTTGCCCACGCCACCCTTACCGCTGGTGACGGTAAAGACCCGGGGCGGGGTTCGATATCCGGTCTCGGTGACAGAATGGTCAACGAGTTGCTCTTGCAAAGACCGCAGGGTTTCAGCTTGATCTGATAATTCATGAGTCGCGCGCATAATCGGTTCTCTTTATTGTTGTTGAATAACAAAACCAGCTATGGCTGCGGGGTCCGCAACCAAAAGATCTTCCGGAACACGTTGGCCGTTGGTTAAATAGGACAGGGGCAGGTCCTGTCGGAGTGGAACATTCAGCAGTGATCCGCACTGGTCGCATTCGTCCAGTTTGGTAAATACCAGGCTGTGCAAGGGTAAGCGTCCGAAATTCTTCACCGTGGACTGTAGTTCGCTGTCCCGAGTGGAGGCGGCAAGTACCAGATGATTCTCGATGCCGGATGTGTTGCCGAGAAAGGTATTTAGTTCGGCGATGCTCACTTCGTCTTTGGGGCTGCGTCCGGCGGTATCGATGAGGATCAGATCCTTGTCCTGATGGCGGGCAAAGACATCCTGCAATTGTTCCGGGGTAAGTACTACCTCCACCGGAACATTCATCAGCTCGCCATAGATTTTGAGTTGCTCTACTGCGGCGATGCGATAGGTATCGATGGTCACCAGGGCGATGCGGATGCCGCCTTGCAGCAGCAGGTTGGCCGCCAGTTTGGCGATGGTGGTTGTTTTACCCACGCCGGTCGGTCCGATCAGGGCGATTCGCCGTTGTTTGGTAGAGCAGTTAAAGGGGCCGGTGACCCGTACCAGAGACTGGACGGCATCGGAATAAAATTCCTTGAGCCGTGCCTGATCCTGCATCTGTTGGGGGGAAAGGGTTTCCCAGGCGTACTGTTCGATAGCGTCGGCTCCTTCGGCTTCGATGCCGTAGCGGGTCAAATCAGTACGCAGCAGGGCCATTTCCTGAATCTCATCACGGTTCGAATGGCTGGTGGCCGGCTTGCGCATGGGGCGTGCTGCAATTTCGCGGCTCATAATCGCCGGGGGCGGCGATACCTGGGCAGCGGCAGGTTGACGCCCCGGTTGATCCGAGAGCTGTTTGATCAGCGCTTTAAGTTCATCGATCTCCCCGCGTACGGAGCTTAAGTCCTGATTGGCCGCCTGGCGGGCAACCTGATTTTTAAGTTCTTTAAGTTCTTCTTCGAAAGGGTCGACTACCTTGCGTTGCTTCCAGAGTTGCGAATAGGTGATTTCGTCTTCGCCAGTCTCCGGCTTGGTGGTCGGTGTCGGTTTGCTTGTCCGTTGAGGTCCCGGCTGCATCGCCGATTCGGGCGAATCGATGGCGGCTGTCACCTCATAGATTGGCTTGCGAAACACCCCCATCCCTTTACGCACGGTGCGGGTTGAGAGAATCAGCGCCTCGGAACCCAGAGATATTTTGACCTTCTTCAGGGCGTCCGGCATATTTTCCGCTTCAAAGACTTTAACTAGCATTGATTGACACAGCTCCTACCGAGCGCACTTTAAGGTGCGGGGCTATTTCATTATGCGACAAGACCACCAGGTTCGAAATGTAACGTTCGGTCAATCTTTTGACATGCAGTCGAATCGTTGGCGAACAGAGAAGTACCGGTGTGGTGCCGCCGCTTAAGGATTGGATGGTTTCGCTGAGCCCCTCGAGAAAGGCTTGAGCCTTAGGGGGATCGAGGGCCAGATAACTTCCGTCCTGGGTGCGGTGAACTGAATCCTGCAGTGTTTCTTCCAGTACATGATCGAGGGTCAGAAGGGACAAAGTCTGGTTCTCATCCGCATAGTTACCGCTGATCGCGCGGGCCATGGCCTGTCTTACCTGCTCGGTTAACAGGTCGGCATCGGTTATGCTCGGACCCCAGTCAGCCAGGGTTTCGAGGATCGTGCGCAGATCCCGAATTGAGACCTGTTCGCGTAACAGATTTTGCAGTACCCGCATGATCGTTCCCAGTGGCAAGAGGTTGGGCGTCAGTTCTTCAACCAGCTTCGGATAGTTCTTACCAAAGTTGTTTAGCAAGTTCTGTACCTCTTGTCGGCCAATCAGCTCATAGGCATGGCGTTTGATGATTTCGCTGATGTGGGTGGTGGTCACTGTGGTGCCGTCGACCACCGTATAACCTGCGATTTGAGCCCGTTCCTTTTTGTCTTCGCTGATCCAGGTGGCCGGAAGTCCGAAGGCCGGTTCCGTAGTGGCTATGCCTTTTAAGGGCTCGCTGGCCAATCCCGGATTCATGGCAAGAAAATGACCGGGCATGATTTCGCCACCGGCGATGGCGATGCCTTTGAGCAGTATGGAGTATTCGTTCGGCTTGAGCTGCAGGTTATCTTTAATATGAATGGGCGGCACAATGAACCCGCTGTCGAGGGCGAATTGCTTGCGTATCGAGCGGATACGCGGCAGTAGTTCACCGTCCTGGGCCGAATCGACCAGGGGGATCAGGCCGTAGCCGACCTCGAGTTCGAGCAGGTCGATATTGAGCATTTCCTCGTAATTGTCTTCCGTTGGCTGCAGTGCCGCAGGCCGTTCTTCTGCGGCGTTCAGTACTTCGGCTTCTTGAGTTTTTTGAATCCGGAAGGCGACGTAGGCCAACAGAACGGACAGCAGTAAAAACGGAATAAAGGGTAGACCGGGGATCAGGGCAAAACCGAGGAGCACGCCGGATACGATCCAGATGGCCCGGGGATGCACGGTGAACTGGGTCTTGAGCTGGTTGCCGAAATCTTCGTTGCCGGCGGTACGGGTTACCAGAATGCCTGCGGCGGTGGAGATGATCAGCGCCGGTATCTGTCCCACCAGAC
>CAZKQY010000190.1:0-2081 GCA_964555005.1 uncultured Syntrophotalea sp.
TGATGAAATTGGCGGTAACGGCCCTTTTGCGGCCGCTCATAGCGGAACATGGGGCCCATATAGTAGAGCTTGGATACCGGGTCCTGGGTATGCAGTTTCTGCTGAATGAAAGAGCGCATCACCGGAGCCGTTCCTTCCGGTCGCAGAGTCAGGGAATTGCCGCTCTTGTCGGAAAAGGTGTACATTTCTTTTTCGACGATATCGGTAGCTTCGCCGATGGAGCGGCAGAAGAGTTCGGTCTTTTCCACCACCGGCACCCGAATTTCGGTAAAACCGTAGATTTTAAAGATGCGATGGGCTTCTCGTTCAAGAAACTGCCAGGTGGCTATCTCCCCCGGCAGGATATCGTTCATGCCTTTGATACCTGTAATGTTCACGGGACGTTCCTTTGCTATTTCTGTGGTTCAGGTGCTGGTTCTTTGGCCATAACGGTTTGCAGCCAGCCGCATGTATACCTGAATCCGGCCGTTTTGGCAAATCGATTCGCCTTGCTGAAGGAGTGCTGGGCACCAGCTATAGGCAGAGGGAGGAGGTCGCAAACAGCGGAAGAGCGGTAGCAGGAGACGGATTAAAGGAGTAGCTCTTGAGCGCTGCGAACCACGTTACGGACTTTTTTTCCGAAATACATGGCCCGGTCCGCTAGATCAATGATCCCCTGATGATCGGTGGAGTCTATGGGGAAGGTAGCATAGCCGACCGTTGCCGTCAGTCGGGTGGGATTGTCACTTTCGGCGAAGAAACAGTGTTGTTCAATGTTGTGGCGGATACGTTCAGCGACGATGGCGGCACCTTCGGTTCCGGTCTCGGTCAAAAACCCGGTAAATTCATCGCCGCCGTAACGGAACAGAATATCGGCTTCACGAACACTTTGTCGCAGTAGACCGGCGACCTCTTTGAGGGCCTGACTTCCGGCCAAATGTCCGCGGGAATCGTTGATTACTTTGAATCGGTCTATATCGACAAAAATCAGAGAAAACTCCAGACCATATCGCTCGGCTCGATGAATCTCCCGGTCCAGGATCAACTGCAGGTAACGATAGTTGTGCAGGCCGGTTAAGTCGTCCGTATGAACCAGCTTGCGGACATTTTTGTAGCGAGAGGCATTGCTGAAGCCGAGGGACATCTGTTCCTGCAGAAAAAGCAGGTTGTGGTGCGGCAGAGGCTGGTGAAAATCATCTTCCGTCCGGTTGAGAAGTACCAGCAGACCTTCGAGATGTTCCTGATAGTGCAGCGGCAGCAGACACAGGGAGCGGGTGCCTGCCGGCAGAGGAAGGTTCGTGGGCAACTCATCGCCCTGCAATAAGCGAAAACCCTTGACTCCTTCAAGGGTGGGCAGTAAGGCAAGGGCCAGCGGCAGAGCCTCGTTTTCTGTCAGATTATTGAGTGCAATGACTTGGGAAACGTCGTTTTCAGCCGGTAAAAAAGCCATGCCGCGACCACCACCAACCTCGTGAAGCAGTGTCTGTAAGGCCTCGGCAAAGAGTTGTTCGATGTCGAGCAGGGCTGCCAGGTGCTGGCCCCGCTGAAAGAGGTCGATCTGGCTTTTCAATTGGGTGTTTTCGTTAAGCAGCCGCCGTTGCTCCAGACTGGTGTGCACTACATGACGTAATTCATCAGGGCTGAAGGGCTTAACCAGATAGTCAAAGGCGCCGTTCTTAAGCGCTTTAACTGCTGTTTCGACGGTACCGTGATCGGTGGTGAGGATGACTTCCGGAGGGTTGTTGTGGATGCGGCATTGGCGTAGCAGTTCAAGGCCATCCATGCCAGACATTACCAACTCAGTTACGACCATGGAGATTCCCCCCTGAGTAATGCGGGCCATGGCCAATTCACCCGAGGAGATCGCTTCCACTTCGTAACCGTCTTCGCTGAGGCATTTGCTGAAGAGATTGCAAAAAGTAGAATCATTATCAACAACCAGAATAGTCGTTTTTTTCATCCTGTAGATCTCCAGGGAAAATTAAGATTAAAATCTAGCAAATCACCTGTCAGACTGTCAACGGAAAAGGCCTTTGCGCCAATGTTTCAGCTGCCAGCCAGAGCCGTTGCTGCGGAAGCGCAGGCTACCGTCACGGCCCGTG
>CAZKQY010000191.1:0-4871 GCA_964555005.1 uncultured Syntrophotalea sp.
GTTATTTTTTGCATGATTACAACTAGTTACAAGAGTTTTAGTTTTTACGATGCCATCAACAAAAAGTAGGCAAAAAATGGCTGCCACTGCGTGGGGCATACTGGCACACAAATACGGAGAAGGTAAATAACCCTAAAGTAATCCCGTAGCGGCAGTAATTTCTTTCGGCGGCCCTTCTTCCGAAAGGTGGCTGCTAAAACGATCGGTCCGAATCTTTTTCCAACAGTGATCACAATTGCTGTTGGGTTTTAAAACCAATAGCGCATATGCAGTATCGTTGCGTTATGCTCTGGCCTTTGCCGCATGCAATCTATTGCAATAACAGAGGCTTGATGACGAAACGAATTCATTTTTATACATTACATAGGGTGATAGCGGCTACAGCTCTCGCAACAGAAGTCCGGCGACAGCCAGGCCCTTTCTTTGGAACCGGCGAAGTTGGACTTGTTGTGAACACATGGTGGTTTGCAACAAAAACCTAACACAACTTCAGTTGACCGTCATCTTCAGCCTCGAACTCGATGTCTTCCTCAACTAAGCCCGGCTCCAAATGGATCGCTGCCAACGGCAGAGAACGGGCTGGCTCCACTATAACCTCTTCCTCGGCCGTTTCTGTGCCCCGATCCATTGTGGTCATATCCTGTATACCCTCCTCGACGGCCCGCTTGGCCAACTTGTCACAGCGCTCATTGAAGGGATGTCCTGCATGGCCTCGCACCCATTCCCAATGAATCTCATGCTGACGAGAAAGGGCCAGCAACTGCAGCCAGAGGTCCTGATTGGCCAGGGCACCAGGCGTTTCTAAGCGACCGTCGCGAACCCAGCTGTGAATCCAGTTGCTCATGCCCCGCACCAGATACTGGGAATCGCTAAACAGACGAACCTTCTGTGGTTTATTCAGGGCTTCCAGGCCCCGAATTGCGGCAATTAATTCCATGCGCTGCGAGGTGGCCGCAGCCTCAAAGCCGCTGAGCTCTTTTTCGTGTTCGCCATAGCGCAGGACCACGCCGTAGCCCCCCGGTCCCGAGTCCCGGCCCGAGCCGTCGCTGTAGATCTCCACTACCCCTTGCGGCGGCGGGGTAAAGGCGATCTCCAGGCCCTCGAATTCCAGCTTCTTCAACAGAGGAATCAAGGTCAGCAAATTTGGCGGCTGTCGCTGCAGGTCGGCCAGAGAAACGTCCAGGGACACATCGTCTCTTAGGGTTGCCAAGATTTTCGACAACCGAGCCTGGTCGGCATGGGCCAGTAAATTCTCTCGTCGTTTCCTGCCATTTACCAGGCTGGACCACTTAAGGACATCTTCCAGAGTACCAAAGCGCTGTATCAGCTCAGCAGCGGTTTTCTCACCAATACCGGGTACGCCGGGGATATTGTCCGAGGTATCACCCGCCAGGCCCAGGACATCAGCAACCAGTTCAGGCGGAACCCCGAAACGCTGCAGAACTTCTTGCGGCCCCGAGCGCACATCCTTCATGGTGTCGAGCAGGGAGATTCGATCATCGACAATCTGCATCAAATCCTTGTCACCGGTGACCACCGTAACCGCGATGCCTTCGGCGGCATGGCGGCGGGCCAAAGTGGCGATGACATCATCGGCCTCAAATCCGGGGGATTCCAGGGTCGGAATCTGCAAAGCCTGCAAAATCTGCCGGATAATGGCGATCTGCGGCGGCAGATCCTCGGGCATGGCGTCCCGGTGAGCTTTGTATGCAGGATAGATCTCTCGGCGGAAGGTCTCTTCCCTGGGCCGATCGAAGACCACGGCCAGGTAATCGGGTTGGTGCTCGTGCAAAAGCCCCAGCAGCATGCGCGTAAAACCGAAGACGGCATTGGTCGGCCTGCCATCGGCGGTGGCAACATCGCGAATGCCATAGTAGGCACGGTAGATGTAACTGGAGCCATCGAGCAAATAAAGTTGTGGCGATTCGTTCACGGTCTCTCCCGAGGTGGTCCTTTGGGCATTATACGGTTTGCAGATCGGGGCTAGCATCGCACATCCTGCACGTTGCGCAAAATCTTTTTCCCCGACAACCCCGAGTGCTTATTCATTGCCCTGATAATATGCTAATCAATTTGAGACAAAATATAAGACGGCCCAACCTGCTGAAAAGAAGTTGGGCCGTTCGATGTTCTGGTAATCTTGATTTCTAGGAAGACTTTTTCTACAGCCTCAACGCCGAAGCTCAGGGGTTGCCAAAGAAGAAAACCGAAGAGTTCAGCTATGATAAAACGTTTATATTCCAGCAGTATATCGGTAATGCGACGCTACCTTTGGCAATCCCGTGCAGTGCCATGTTAGTGCTATTTATAATCCTTTGCAAATACCAATATTGAGAACCCCATAAAAGCTGAACCTGTCAGTCTATTAAATGCTTTTGAATATTTCCGTATGAATCCATTTGCTTTCTCACTAATAATCCCATAAAAGAGCAACGCTGTTATTGAACATCCTAACATAGTTAAAACCAGAATTGAGAGCTGGAGAATGAAACTGCCCTTTTGATTAATAAACGGTATGAAAAGAGCTGAAAAATAGGCCAGAGCTTTAGGATTTGCGAGAGTTAAGCCAAGTCCTCTAAAGAAAAGAGAGCCATTACTCTGTGAATTATCTCCACATTCTGCTTTTTCAGATGAAAAGAAAAAGGTTTTAATTCCCAAATAGAAAAGATAAGTACCGCCAATATAACGAAGTATTGTAAATAAAACTTTAGACTTTTCCAACACTAAACTCAATCCAAATCCCGCTGAGACTGCAAGAAAAAATAACCCTGCTAATACTCCAATGATCATAGGCATAGTTCGTTTGAGTCCCTTTGAAGAGCTCTCTTTGACAACAGCCACAATACTTGGACCTGGAGTCATAGAAACGATTATACAAGTAGTACAAAAAAGTATCCAATTTTCAATATTCATTTATTACTATCCTAAAATTATTATCATCTGCACTAACGTTTTGGTAACCGGCCGTGCTCTGCCGCGGGGAAAACCGGGCCAGATTTATTTTTCTCATTTTCTTAAGAGCCGTCTAAACAGATGTCGCCAGATTCACTGCTCGCTACCAAAACCCTCTACCGCTTACCTCGCCCGCCACCTCGACCACCACCCCTTTTCCCCTTTCCTCTGCCGCCTCCTGTTGAACCCTTAACAAATAATCTTCCTGCTATATTCAGCATCTGAGAAAGGATTCCTGGCCGTTGCGGCGAAAGAGGTCTTGGCTGTTTAGCTTGAGTCCCGTAAGTTGGTACACTTTCAGAAATCGCCTGAACCGGACACCGGTCGGCGCAAATTCCGCATTGTCTACAGAGTGATTGGTTGATGACCGCTTTTGCATCCTGTATGGTAATCGCGCCTGCAGGACACACATCCACACAGTGTTCACATCCAGTGCATAAGTTTCTATCAATTATAAACATCGTATTTCGCCCTCTCCACCTGAGGCCACCCATGCAATAGCCATTTACCTATGGGTTTCAACTTAGTTCTTGATATCCATAGTAACTCTTTTCAATTAAACTGTAAAATTACGCGTACAACAAGCTGTTTTGAGGTGGGCCGGATCATACTAATGACGTATACTCAACGAAGTCCGCCATTGCTAAGGCGGCGAATTTGAGGCACTATCACCTTCATCAAGGCCCCGCCCCCGCTGCGAAGCGAAAATCCTGGCGGCGCACTTTAATAATCCAATAACCTCAGGGCATATACTCTATGACAAATAACGATATCATGCGTCGCGTTCGCTATATCTTCGACTTTAATGATTCGACAATGATCGCTCTCTTTGGCCTGGCCGAGCAGCAGGTGACCCGAGAGCAAGTCAGTGCCTGGTTAAAGAAGGAGGACGATCCCGGGTATGAGAAGTGTAGTGATCGGTTGCTGGCAATTTTTCTCAACGGTTTGATTATCGACAAGCGCGGCAAAAAAGAAGGCCCGCAACCCGCGCCCGAGACGCGTTTAAACAACAATATTATTTTCATGAAGTTGAAGATTGCTTTAAACTTGAAAGCCGAAGAAGTGTTGGCAATTCTCGGGCTGGCAGAGTTCTGTCTGAGCAAACACGAATTGAGCGCGTTTTTTCGTAAAGCAGGGCACAAACAATATCGTGAGTGTCAGGATCAGGTTTTACGTAATTTTCTTAAAGGTATGCAGCTTAAATATCGCGATACCAGCGAAGTAAAAGCACCGCAGAATTAAGGCGTTCTGCCAGCAAAGAAAGCCGGACCATGGACTATTTAATCATTCAAAAAATCGTATACTCAGCGGTCACCATGTTGGCCATCCATCTGCTGTTTCATCTTCTAAAGCGTTACGCCAAGAAGACCCAACACATATTCGGCATTCGCAAGTCCCGCTACTTTGCTATCAAGCGCCTACTCACCATAGTTTCTTTGTTGCTGAGCCTGGTGATTCTGATTCTGATCTGGAATGTGGATTTGAAGCACGTCTGGGTTTCCGCTACCGGCGTTCTGGCGCTGATTGCCGTCGCATTCGTGGCCGTTTGGAGCCTGGTGGGCAATATTCTGGCGGGTGTGATCATCTATTTTGCCTCCCCCTTTAAAATAGAGGACTCTATCGAGGTGATGCCAGACGACATTCGAGGCACGGTGCTGGCCGTCAATACCTTCTATACAGTGCTTTTGACCGAGGACAATAACTACATCAATATTCCCAACACCCTGTTGTTTCAGAAGTACATCAAAGTCATAAGAACACCCTTGAACGCGCAACGGGCAGTACCATCAGAGACGACAGATACTCAGAAACATTAACCAAAGCAAGAGGTTGACATGACTGATTCCAAGACAAGCAAAGATGCCAAAAATCGGGACCGCCTGGTCGCCGAAATGCGTCAGGAGCAACAGACGCGGCAG
>CAZKQY010000192.1:0-3302 GCA_964555005.1 uncultured Syntrophotalea sp.
TCGATACATGCCGCTCCACACTCCGTCAGTCCAGGGTTACGCCCACTTGATCAAGGGGCCAATTGGTGCGGGCATTCAGATCGAGGCCTGCACAAAGACCCATCTCCAGATAGGCGTTGCCAGCCACCCCGAGCATGGCCGCGTTGTCTTGACACAAGTCGGGAGAGGGAAAGATCACCTGCCGGCCTTGATCTGCGGCCATGGTCCCCATCTGCAGGCGCAGGCCCTGATTGCAAGCCACGCCGCCCGCCACCACAATACGTTGCAAATCGAATTGGCGAGCCGCCCGCAAAGTCTTTTTACACAGCACCTCAACCACCGCCTGCTGAAAACTGGCGGCCACATCCTTTAGTTGCTGCCCCTTGATGGGACCACTCTGAGCTTGAACATGATAGAGAACCGCAGTCTTAATGCCGCTGAAACTGAAATCGAAATTATCTTTGTGCAATAAGGGCCGCGGAAAATCTACAGCCCTGGGATCACCTTCAGCAGCCAAACGATCGATAACAGCGCCCCCGGGATAACCAAGACCGAGCAGCTTGGCCACCTTATCGAAGGCTTCACCGGCAGCGTCATCCAGGGTACGTCCAAGGATACGGTAACTACCAATGCCATCGACCCGGTAAAGGTGGCTATGCCCCCCGGATACGGCCAAGGCCAAAAAGGGAAAGGCGATCTCCTGCTCCAGCAGGGGGGCCAGAATATGCCCCTCCATATGATGAACACCGACCAGCGGAATACCCCGGGCAAAGGCCAGGGCCTTGGCCGTCGCCAGACCAACCAGCAGGGCACCGACCAGTCCGGGTCCGCGGGTTACGGCAATCCCCTCGATATCCGCCAGGGTCACCCCGGCCTTCCCTAAGGCCTCTTCAATGACCACCGAAATCGCCTGTATATGCTTGCGGGAAGCAAGTTCGGGTACCACTCCCCCGTAACGGGCATGAACATCAACCTGAGAGGCAACAATATTAGAGAGGACCTGTCGACCATCGCGGACTACCGCCGCCGAGGTTTCATCGCAGGAAGATTCAACAGTCAAAATCAACATAATCTATTCGTTCAAGAGAAAGTAAAGACACAATTAAATACCAAAAAGAACGTTACAATAACGCAACCATTACAACAGGTTGGCCGCCAGCTCTGCCAGCGGTGATCGCTCGCCCTTGGTGAGGGTAACATGGGCGGCAATATCCTGTCCTTTAATTTTTTCTACCGTATAGGTCAGGCCGTTGCTCGACGAATCGACATAGGGATTGTCGATTTGATAGGGATCGCCGGTCAAAACAATCTTGGTCCCCTCTCCGGCCCGGGTGATGATAGTCTTGATTTCATGAGGGGTAAGGTTCTGCGCCTCATCAACGATCATATATTGCTTGGGGATGGAGCGGCCGCGAATATAAGTCAGCGGCTCGATCTCCAATAGTCCCATGTCGACCAGCTCCCGGTAACCCCGCTTGCGCTTGCCCTGCTCGTCCACCATGCCCAGCATCAGATCGACGTTATCAAAGATTGGCTGCATCCAGGGTGCCAGCTTTTCCTCAACATCGCCAGGCAGAAAGCCAAGATCCCGGCCCAAGGGAAACACCGGCCGGGAAACCAGCAGGCGACTATAAGCCTCCTCGTCGGAGACCTTATACAAACCTGCAGCAATGGCCAGCAGGGTCTTGCCGGTACCGGCCTTACCGACCAGAGTTACCAGCTG
Source organism: uncultured Syntrophotalea sp. (assembly GCA_964555005.1). GTDB lineage: Bacteria > Desulfobacterota > Desulfuromonadia > Desulfuromonadales > Syntrophotaleaceae > Syntrophotalea_A. Next base: position 1,703 of record CAZKQY010000192.1, read on the forward strand.
AATATCGTCGTTAAGCAGCATATCGATGGCGAATTGCTGTTCGCGGTTGCGGGGATGAATGCCCCACAGTCCGTCCTTGGGCACCCGAATCAGCGGCACCACCCGCTCCAACGAAGCCTGATAACGACCGATGGCGGTATGAGCAGGATTGCCGGCCTCAACCAGGGTGACACACTGATTAGGCAACAGATCGGCGGCCAGATCGAGATAGCCCTGCCCGTAAAAACGGTCGACCTCGCTCTTGCTGACCTCAAGCTCGGCGGCCCCGGAATAAAGCTCATCAATAGAGACCTTACCCGATTCGTAATCCTGGGCAACAAGACCAACGGCATCGGCCTTGATCCGCAGATTGGTATCTTTGGTCACAAAAACAACCGGACACTGGCTCTCAGCTTTCATCTGCAACGCTACCGCCAGAATACGGTTATCTGCTTTGTCAGCCTGCAATTCCGGCGGCAGCCTGTTAAAAGCCTCGGCGCTGGACAATACAACCTTAAGAGTCCCACCGCCTTCCAAGGGCACACCTTCGGTGAGATGAGCCTGCTGGCGATAGGAGTCGAGCTGCCGGGAAAGTTGCCGGGCATTGCGGCCGATCTCGCTTTGGTCTTTTTTAAAGGTGTCGATTTCTTCGATAACAGTGATGGGTACGACGACATCGTTTTCTTCGAAACGCAGCATCGCCAGGGGATCGTGGAGAAAGACGTTGGTGTCAAGGATATAGACTTTTTTCATGATGTCCTTTCGTAAGCTTATTGTTAACTCATCGTTACCCAAAGCTGTTGCTGTTTTGCAAAAAGTCAGGTGCCGGCTAAACAAAATTTTCGATTTACAAAAGGTAGTCATTTTTCAAGAACAAAAGCATACACCATAGTCCTGAAAAAGCACTGCATACCTTAGTAGAATGGCTTTTGTGCGATGCCATCAACGGTTGCAAACTTACACTGCCTTCGGTCCTTTGGCAACCGCCTTTTGCTCTTTGCAGAACGACAATCAGCCCGACGGATAAACCTCCTTTTAATATTAGCTCAATTAACCTTTTAAGGTAAACTCAAGAAGGTTCAGGGATCGACAAGCCGATCCTTTTGCAGAAAATATACCGCTCTTGAATCTTGACAAAACTCAACATATTGTGGTTTAAATTACCAACTACCACAGCATATTGGAACTTTAACCTTTTGTGGCCGGCTTCGGTGCCGATCATTTTTTGCAGGAGAAAGAATCATGAACAACTGCCCCGCCAACGAACCGCAACTAACCAATAATGCCCTGACCGTCCTCGAACGCCGCTACCTGAAACGCAATGAACAGGGACAGGTGCTGGAACAACCGGCCGATATGTTTCGCAGGGTGGCCCATGCGGTGGCCGGCGGAGAAAATCTGTTTGAGCAGGGGCAGGATGCTGCTGCACTGGAAGAAGAATTCTACCGCCTGCTGACTTCTCTGGAATTTCTTGCCAACTCGCCGACCCTGATGAACGCCGGCCGTGAACTCGGTCAGCTATCGGCCTGCTTTGTATTGCCCGTGGAAGATTCCATGGAAAGCATCTTTGAGGCCATCAAAAACACCGCTCTGATTCACAAGAGCGGCGGCGGCACCGGCT
>CAZKQY010000193.1:0-2494 GCA_964555005.1 uncultured Syntrophotalea sp.
GAGCCTATTACGGCGGCCAATGCTACTTCCGGCCAGTATATTCTGAAAATTAAAGTGATATCAGTCATTTGTACCGTTTAAGGCGGTGCGAAAGTTGAGATTTTATTAAAACGCCGGGGCGAGACACGAGATATCCACCAAAAACTCCACCGTTCAGCGTAGCCATTCTGGAAAACGGCACCGTCGGTTTCAGTTACAATCTGTTTTATCGCGACGATGAAGCCATGCAACGCTATCTGGCCTGGGATACAGCCGAGATAAGGAACCGCCCGGTTGACGAAATCATGTCATGGCTGCTTTGCGACGATCCCCTGAAAAATACCACGGGTCTTGCCGTGCTCAATGCCTTGTCGCAGGATTTTCTGATCAAAAACCCCGGTGCCTACCGACTGGACACCAAGTCGGATCTCTTCGATCTCCTGCAGTTGGACAAATCGACCCGGCTCGACGTAGTCGGTTTTTTTGGCCCGAGGATGAACATAATGATGGAAAAAGCGGGTGAAATGAAGGTTGTCGAGCTGTCCGGAAAACTTCCGGAAGGATCCTATCCCTTTGCCATAACTGACAACCCCGAAGTACTGCGCGGATGCGACAAAGTGCTCATAACGGCCACGAGCGTTTTGAACAATACATTGTCGCAGGTTATGTCCCACTGCGCCGACGCCGACTTCATTGCCATGATGGGACCCACGGCGGGTTTTCTGCCCGACACCGCATTCGACCTCGGCATCGATGCCTTAGGGTTTACCCGAGTAAAAGATCTCGATTTGTTTCTCGATAGTTTTTCCAGCGGTGGCAAATGGGGCGCAGCCACCTCCAAGATATGGATTATGCCGGAGGCTTGAACCGAGGGCCTTCGCCCAAAAAAACACCCGGCCTTGCAGGACAAAATTTTTACGAATGTATCAAAAAATAGCGACCTTAAGATCAAGACATCAAAACGAGTCCACCGGTTATTGGTGATTTTCCAGCCAGCGATCCAGTTCATCGCTCAACAGACCGAGGTGGTTCTTCTCTTCACGAGCCAAATGCTCAAAGGCTTGCCGCCCTTCTTGATCGACGGCGTCGCGGCTCATGACCTGGTAGCGGTCATAGGCATTGACCTCTAAAGCCATGGCCAACTCCAAAGCTTGTTGAGCCGTCTTACCGGGTAGCCAACGAAGCGCCTCGGCCAGCGGCAAGCCACCTTCAAGCATGGTTTCCTCGACCGCTTCGGACAACAGCGCCGAGGGGAAGTTATCGCCGGACGAGGAGGTGCTGAGACCAAAATAAAGGGTATGCAGGGTTTCCTTGTGGGCTTCTTCGGCGGTTACCAAGCGCTGAAAGAATGCACCGGCCGGAATCTTCTGAAAATACCTGGCCAGTTCAGCATAAAACTGTCGGGCGCCGTCTTCGAGCAGCCAAGCCAGGGCCAGGTATTCCTCTGCCTTTGTGGCACTCGCGAACCAGGCGGTGCCCATCTTCAGTTCGCCTTCGGCCACCAGACCATCCCAGGCATTGATGCCGCCAGACATGCTGTACACTTCTTTGAACCCGGCGTTATTGAGCACCGAAGCCGCCGCCCGACTACGCACCCCGGCGGCACAGTAAGTGATGGTCAGCTTATCAGGAGCAAGCTCGGACAACCGTTCATTCAGGGTTTTGACCGGCATCAGCTGAGCCCCGGGCAGATGGCCCCGCTCGTATTCGCCAGGCTGACGCACATCGACCAGATTATAGCTGCCCTCCGGCTGTTCTTTAAGAAAGGTGCGCACCTGATCGGTACTCCAGGTGGCCACCGGTTTAAAATAATCGAGCAGTCCCATTATTGCTACCTCCTGTTAAAGATGCTGATTTTCATTGCCTTCCCGTAGCTCTCCGGAAACCTGAAAGGTTTTCATAAAGCGGCGGTCGATCCAATCCTTGAACAGGAAAGGCAGTCGCCCCTCCCATATCCAGCGCCCCTTGTATAAAATCCCGCGATGGTTACCGAGATTAAGAATGAGCAGATAACTGAGCTGCGGTTTAAAAGCGATCAACGGCCGCTGTTCGAGAGCCGACAGCAGATTGGCATGCAGAATCGGATTTTGCCGCACGGCATAAACCCCGACCTTGGCCAGGGGATTTCCTTGCAGGCTGATACAATCCCCGCCACCGAACAGCTCAGGATGAGCTATGGACTGCAGCTGATCGTTGACCAGCAGTCCACCGTCCTCACCTATGGGCAGCCCTGAATCGGCAAAAATCGGAGACGGTTTAACACCGGCGGCGATAAAGGCCAGATCGTAGGATAGAATGTGGCCATCATTGAGCTCAGCTTTACCCTTGGCCACGGAGGTGGTACGCCCCCCCTCCAGCACCTGCACGCCCCTCTCTTGCAAAGAGGTCAGGGCCAGTTGTCGCACCCGATCGGGAAAACGATGCAACAGCCGGCTGCCGGCCAGCAGAGTGATCTGCGCCTGACCTCCGGCCAGGTTGACCAACCGCCACAGGTTGCCGGCCAGCTCGACACCGG
>CAZKQY010000194.1:0-3885 GCA_964555005.1 uncultured Syntrophotalea sp.
AATTTACCACAAAACCGAAAAAATGAAAAGTGGAAACTTGTTATTTTTTGCATGATTACAACTAGTTACAAGAGTTTTAGTTTTTACGATGCCATCATAGTTTAATCGGGATTTTTTTGAAGCAGAGCAGGGTAAAAAGGACAAGACTTGGCCGGACACAGCACGCATGACACGGCACTAGATTGACATTAACTAGAATTCTCGAATGAAACAAGTAGATATTACCGCTTTATGATGGAGAGAGGGTTGTTTGTCCTCTTTGCCGGCGTCGCAAAAAGTTTGCCCTACGGCCTTTTTCCAGGACCCAGGAGGCTGTCGGGTTTATCATGAGCCGACTGCAAAATCGGCTGATCGGCCCATATTATCGACAATTTTCTCCAAATAGCCTTGCTATTTGCGCTTAAATTCTCGAAAATCTGGTCTCTAACAGTCACTTTTTCGTTTCGGTCCGTCAAGTCTGACAGATTCCCAGACATACGAGATAGTTACCTTCATTCCTGGAAAAACAGCGTCTTGTAGGACAAGTTTTTTGCTTAGCCATCCCATAAGTTTTTGATGCATGGAAATGGTTTATTTTTTTTATTGTCGAGTCTGATAACTTATGATCAATGACGGTCGTATTTAGCGGGTAGCTTTTTTCAAAACAAGCTAAAGGGAACTCCATGGAAGGTGCAGTCATGAAGAACGCGGAATTTGTTGAACATTTTAATGACCTTCTACAGCAGGTTTCCGACTCTCAGGATTTAGCTTTACGCTGGCAGCAAGTAGCCGATGATCAGTGGCAGATGATCGTTGCCACAACGGATAAGGATGGCCTGCTGACCGTCATTGCCGGTCTGTTGACCGCCTACGGTGTCAATATCTGTTCAGGGAATTTACTGACCCTGCCAGCCCAACCCGGCAGCCGACAACGTAAGATTCTTGATCTTTTTCAGGTTGTTCTGGAAAAAGATCAAGCACAAAACGTGATGCAGGGCTACGCCGAAGAACTTCGAAATTGTAATAAGCAGCTTGCAGAAGGAGGGATAGAGGCGGTTCGTGATCTGATTGTAGAGCGAACCGCCCGTCGTTTTGCAACTCGCCCTGCTGCTCAGGAACAGTTGTTACCGGTGGAAATTGTAATCGACAATGATAGTTCAGAAAACGATACAATTTTGCAGATTACTTCTCAGGATACCCCCGGTTTTCTGTTTGCTTTTGCCAATGCCCTCTCTTTGTTGGCTATCAATATCGAACAGGCTACCGTTCGTACTGAAACCGGTATGGTGCAGGATACTTTTGTCATCCGCGATCTGCGCGGTCGCAAGATCGAGGATCAGGACAAACTGCGGGAATTGCGTTTTGCCTGTGTTCTGATTAAACAGTTTGCCTATTTGTTGCCTCATTCGCCTAACCCTGGTCAGGCGATACGACAGTTTCGGGACCTGGCTTCGCGGATGTTGGAAAATCCCGAGCAGGCCGCCGACCTGACCAGCATTCAGTCGGCGAGTACCTTGCAAATTTTGGCTGAAGTGATGGGTGTGAGTCGTTTTTTGTGGGAAGATTTTTTACGCATGCAGCACGAAAACCTGTTCCCCCTGATTCGTGACCGGGCTGAAATCGATCGCAGCTTCGACAAGAATGAGTTACAGCTTCTGCTGCAGCAGCAACTTGAGGCCGCTGAAGAATTGGAGCAGCGGGTGCAGATCCTCAATGATTTCAAAGATCGGGAGATGTTCCGCATTGATTTGCGCCATATTACCGGTTTGTGCGGTGACGTCGAGTTTGCCCGGGGTTTGACGGATCTGGCGGATGTGGTGGTGGTCGCTGCCGCAGAGCTTAGTCATGCCCAGCTTGCTCCCCGTTTCGGAAAACCGCAGTTGGCAGGGCAGCCCTGCCCCTGGGCGATTCTGGCCGCCGGCAAGTTTGGCGGTCGGGAAATGGGTTTCGCCTCCGATCTGGAACTGCTCTTCGTCTATCAAGGCGCGGGCCAGAGCTGCGGTCGGCGTTCCGTCGCTAACAGTGCCTATTTTGAAAAGTTTGTGCGTACCTTTTTAAAAACTCTGAAGGTTCGCAAGGAAGGGATTTTCGAGATCGATTTGCGTTTGCGGCCTTTTGGTAGCAAAGGCACTTTGGCCAGTACCCTGTCGGCTCTACAGGATTACTACAGGGCCGATGGCAAGGCCGAACCCTTTGAGCGCTTGGCGATGATCAAGCTGCGCCCGGTGGCTGGCGATGAGAAACTCTGTGTTGAGGTGCTCAAGGTGCGGGACGACTTTGTCTATTCGGATCTCCCTTTCGATTATCGAAACCTTATTCATCTGCGGCAGCGCATGGCTATGGAACTGGTCGATAGCGGCAGTGTTAATCTCAAATACAGCCCGGGGGCGTTGGTCGATATCGAGTTTTTTTTGCAGGCCCAACAGATCCAACACGGTGCCGCGGACCCCGAGTTACGGGTGTCCAACAGTATGCAAGCTCTGAAAAGGTTGCAACAGGCTGGCCTGGTTGATGCCACACAGGCCGAACGCATTCGCCGAGCCTACCGCTGTTTTCGGCGAACTATCGATGCCCTGCGGGCGGTGCGGGGGAACGCCAAAGACTTAACCTTGCCTGATCCGGGTTCCGCCGACTACCGTTACCTGGCGCGGCGCCTCAGATTTGCCGATTCTGAAGCACTTAGTCAGGAAATCGCCTGGAGTCGGGAGCTGAGCCGGGGGTTGTTGGACCCGTCTTCCTGACGACGGGTCGTCAAGTTCGACAGGCTCCTGGCCGGTTTCAGGTGGAGCCGATAAAGCTTTCCGGGTCGTCTTCGAGAGTGGCCAGCAGTGAAGGGAAAGACATCGGCTTGCCGAACAGGTAGCCCTGCCCCAGGCAACACCCCAACTCTTGTAGCCGTTCCGACTGGGCCGAAGTTTCTACCCCTTCCGCTACAATCTCCATGCCCAGAGTTTTTCCCATCGAAATAAAAGCTCGGACCAAGCCGGCCTTGCGTGGATCTGTATCGATACCTTTGATGAAAGAACGGTCGATTTTGAGCACATCCATAGGTAGACGGGTGAGATAGTTCAGTGCCGAATAGCCGGTGCCGAAATCGTCTATGGCAATGGTGATGCCTAGCGCCCGCAATGTCTCGAGGGTCTTGTTGGTCTGAGGATTGTCCTCAATCATCAAACTTTCGGTTATTTCGAATTCCAACCATTCTCCCCGGCAGCCGGTGTTGAGCAGAAAGGTTTTGACTTCCTCGGCCAGATCGTGATGGATAAACTGGCGATAGGAAAAATTGACCGCAATCTTGAATGGGGTGGAGCGGTGACGGTTCAAATGGACCGCCGCTTCGCAGGCGTTTTGCAGCACCCATTGTCCGATGCCGATAATTAGACCGGTATCTTCGGCGATAGTGATAAAGCGGTCAGGACCCAGTAGCCCAAGTTCCGGATGTTGCCAGCGTACCAGGGCTTCGGTACCTATCGTTTCGCCAGTCTTTATCAGTACTTTCTGTTGGTTCTTGTCCTGATCAGTCAGGTTCATCCCTTTGAGAACCGTTTCGCTTTTGCTGAATTGTATGCTGCGGCCCTTCGAGATGGCGCTAAACTGCACTCCCGGGTCAATAAAAGTTATGGTGGCGCTGCCCTCGCGAGGGGTGAAGATAAAGATAGGGAAGCTTGGGCTGGAGGTTTTGGGCTAAAAATTACGTTTAGCGGCGAGCAGGGACTGTAGTTTAGTGGCGTCCAGAGGACGCTGGTAGAGGGGGAGCTGGTCTTCCCGATAGGCAGGCAGCTGTTTCTCAAAGGTTTTTTTGTTCAGGTTTTGGTAGAAGATACCGAGGGGCAGTCGTTCTGTTTCACAGGCACGGGCAAAGGCGGCCTGGCGCTCGCGAGGATCGTGCCTGTGAAACAGAACGAC
>CAZKQY010000195.1:0-3650 GCA_964555005.1 uncultured Syntrophotalea sp.
GCTCATCCGCCATACCATCGCCTAAAAGAACCACATATTTCATAATATCCTCAATCTAAATATCGCTAAAAAAACATTTATACAAGTACAGCTCAGCGGAAGAATTCTTCTCCACCGCAGAGTCAACTACCCTCGGGGATGAATCTGTGCATGAAGCCTTTTCAGCCGTTCCCGGGTTACATGAGTATAAATCTGAGTGGTAGAAATATCCACATGCCCCAGCATGGTTTGCACTGCCCGTAAATCGGCGCCATTATCCAGCAAGTGTGTCGCAAAAGAATGGCGTAATGTATGCGGGGATATATTTTTTCGAATTCCAGCCTGTAAGGCTCGCCGTTTAATAATCTTCCAGAAGCCCTGACGTGTCAACCCATTACCCGACCGGTTAAGAAACAGGATGGGACTGCTCCATCCCTTGTCTAACAAGAAACGGCCGATATCCAGGTAATCACGCAACTCATCTAAGGCAGACTCTCCCAATGGAACGATGCGCTGCTTGCCTCCCTTACCAAAAGCAGTCAAATAACCTGCATCGAGTTGTAAATCAGAAACCTTAAGCTTAACCAGTTCGGAGACACGCAATCCAGTCGCATAGAGCACTTCGAACATAGCACGATCCCGACGATCAAGGTAACTGTCGCCACTGGGTGAGCCAAGCAACCGATCAACCTCTTCCGGAGATAAGGTTTTAGGTAAGCCACTCAGGGTTCGCGGTGCCTGTATCTGACAGGTTGGATTAGCGGTGGCATACCCTTCCGCCAGCAAAAAGCGATGAAAAGTACGCAAGGCCACCAGAGTCCGTGCCCGACTGCGAGAAGACAAGCCGGCTTTTTTTAAGGAGCCGAGAAAATCAAGCACCAGGCCAGACGTTACCTGATCAGGTTGCAAGACTTCTTGTTCGCGCAAAAATCCGGCATAACGGGCCAAGTCCCGGCCATAAGCGTCAAGAGTATTAGACGACAAGCCTTTTTCTACCGTCAAATAGTTAAGAAACACATCAAGCTTATGGTTCATAACATCCTGCTTTACCTGGGATATTATCCATCTTATATATCAATGGCATCAAGCAGTTTCTGACGAAGATCGGCAATGCTATCGGGATCGGTAATTTTCTGGCTGAAAATATCGCGCACATAGAAAGTATCCGCCACTTGATCGACCTTGGTTGAAATTTTGGACACGCCAATGTAGAGGCCCATGTCTCTCAGCGTTTTGCTGATCGTGTAGAGTAAGCCAACCTTATCATGGGTATAGATATCGAGGACGGAATAGTCCCTGGAAACCTCGTTGTCGATTTCAATGCGGCTGGGCATCCGTGGTTTTGGCGGAGTCGGCAAAGCCTTAATTTTCTGACGGTCACGAACAAGATCTTCGACCATCAAACGTCCCTCAATAACGGCCTCAAGGGTACTACGCACCTGCCGCCATTTTTCCTCGGAAACAATCGGACGCCCCTGATGCCCCCGAACCTGAAGGATATCAAAGGCCAATCCATCATTATGGGTATAGATTTGAGCACCGAGAATATTGATATTAAAAGCAGCCATCACACCGGTAATCATGGTGAAAAGACCGGCTATGTCAACAGTGACAATAGTCAGTTCCGTATAATTTGCGTTCGGATCGCTGGTTTCCTTAAAAGCCAGAGTTGCATCGCGACGGTCCATAATCAAGCGCAGGTGCTCAGCGATATTGGCCGAATGCTGCGCAAACAGATAGCGCATACTCATAAGACTTAGGCGTTCCTTGATGACTCGCTCGCTGTATTCATCCTTGAGCAACTCAACAACCCGCTGCTTGCGATTGCGAAGTCTCTCTGATCGGCTTTCCAGATAAAAGTCACCCCGCTCCAGAACATCGTAGGTTTTTTCGTAAAGCTCCTGCAGCAACAGCCCCTTCCAGGCTGACCAGACATCGGGACCAACGGCCCTGATATCGGCCACGGTGAGCAAAAACAACATGCGCAAATTTTCACTCATACCCATCTGGCGGGCAAACTGCACAATCAATGCATCGTCGTGCAAATCCCGTCGCTGGGAGATATGGGCCATCTGCAGATGATTGCGCACCAGAAATTCCAGACGATTGGCATCTTCTTTATTGAGACCAAGGCGCCGGGCAATGGTTGGAATCATGTCGGCGCCCTTGTTACAATGATCCTTACCCTGCCCTTTGCCGATATCGTGCAACAGAGCCGCCAGAAGTAACAACTCCCTCTTTTCAATATCATTGGCCACTTGACTCAAAACACCAAAAGACTCGTCGTATTCTCCTCGCCATATTTTAATCAATTCTTCTAAAGCAAACAGGGAATGAAAATCAACGGTATAGATATGATAAGCATCGTGCTGAACCTTGCAATAGAGCCGACCAAATTCAGGAATAAAATGGTTCAAAAAACGCAAATGATGCATGTCATATAATGCATCGGAAACTCGATGAGGAAAGCGTAGAATCGCCATAAAATCGTCAATCATAATTCGCGAACGTCGAACCCGATCATTAATTCGATGCAAATTTTCTCGGATCAGGGTTTTGACCTGAATGCTGATTTTCACCCCTTGTTCCTGAGCCAGACGAAAGGCTCTCATCATCAGCGCCGGCTCTTTTTCAAACAAATCTTCCTGCTCCACACGCAATTCATTTCCATAAATATAGAAAGGAACCTCAACGTTGCGTCGAACGGGAAAACGGTTGCGAAAGACCATCCGCTGCGGCTTGGCGTCCAGGACACCGATTGCTTTGGCCATAAGATGGGAGGAGATATGCTCTACATGGGTGGCGTGGGCATAATAGTCCTGCATAAACTGTTCGACGGCCGGCGCTTGTTTGGTATCCCGATAACCGAGAAAATAGGCGATTTTTTCTTGTTGATCAAACCGTAGCTGCTCATTTTTACCCGTGGACAAGTAATGCAGCTCGTTCCGTATCCGCCACAGATAATCGAGTGCCCTTTCAAACTCTTCACCCTGGCGTTCGGTAACTATGCCCTTGATAATCAATTCCCGCATGTTACGACATTTGTATTTGGCCTGAGCCATCCACAAGGCAGCTTGAAGGTCGCGCAAGCCCCCCTCACCTTCTTTAATGTTGGGCTCCAACAAAAAAACCGAAGAGCCATATTTACCCATCCGCCGTTCGTGTTCGACCACCTTCTCCTGCAAAAATTTCTTGCTGTTCCAGCTGTAAATTTTTTTTAGTACCGATTGTTCAAACTCAACGTAGCATTCCCGACTACCGGTCAAATAGCGGGTATCGAGGAGAGCCGTACGCACGGTAAGGTCTTTTTCGGCCATATCGATACAATCACGGCTGGAGCGAACACTGTAACCAACCTCGAGGTTTAAATCCCAGAGAATATACAACATGCGTTCTGCTAAGGCTTCGGCAAATCCCTGCCCCTTGCTGCAATAATAGAACATCAGATCGATATCAGAACGGGGATTCAGCTGAGCGCGGCCATATCCACCTAGAGCCAGCAACACACAGAATTTTTCATCACCCTGCGCCAAGCTTTCGGAGACAATCAGATAAAGAGTATGCAGCAGTTGATCGTGGAGTTCGGTGACCTGTTCAACTACGGCGCGACCGCCGAATCCCGACCGGTGCCGATCCCGAATTACTTGCTGACCTTGATCCAAAAAACCGCG
>CAZKQY010000196.1:0-4869 GCA_964555005.1 uncultured Syntrophotalea sp.
GAGGGGGAAGCGAGTGTGAGAATCGCCTCCGGTGCCGACGGTGTCGGGCAGCAACAGACGGTTTATCCAGCAATGGATGACCCCGTCACCGGGACGCAGCGCCACCCCGCCCCGCTCGCTGACAAATTCGGGCAGTTTACGGTGCATCAACACATCGGAGGGTTTGGGATAGGCCGCAGTATGGCAGAAGGACTGCATGAACAGTGGCGCCTGAAATTTCAGACAGGCCAGCTCCTTAAGCTCGTCGGCGGTCATGGGACCGGTGGTGTCCTGGGAACCGACAGTGGTCATGCGCGGTTCACAGGCCGTACCGGGCAGAACCCCCGGCAGACCGCAGGCCCTGCCGACCAGTTTCTGCGCCAGGGTATAACCCTGATTAACCTTTGGCAGCGGGTTCCGCGCTACGGCAAACAACTCGCAAGATTCCATACTCAACGCCTGACGCGCTCGGTCGGTCAAAGCCCGGCCGATAATCAGCGGAATGCGGCCACCGGCCCGGTATTCATCGGCCAAGGTATCAGGCCGCAAGGCAAAGGAGGTCAACAGAGTACCGGCCTCATCGCGAATCTCCCAGCCGAGGGTGTCGATGATCACCTCGGCGCCGTGCTGCAACTTGCTCACGTCCAGCTCCAGCGGCAAGGCCCCTGAATCCTGGGCGGTAGTAAAAAAGATCGGCGCAATAACGTCGCCAAGGATCACTCCGCCCCGCCGTTTGTTGGGCACCCCGGGGATATCCTCGCCGATGTGCCACAATAAACTGTTGCAGGCGGACTTGCGGGACGATCCGGTGCCGACTACATCGCCGGCAAAAGCCACCTGGTTACCTGCGGCACGCCAAGCGGCGATAGTCTCAATGCCGCCAGCAAAACGGGCACGACCCATGGCCAGGGCGTGCAATGGAATATCAGGCCGGCTCCAGGCATCGCTGGCCGGCGAAAAATCGTCCGTGTTAATCTCCCCTTCGACCTTAAAAATCTTAACCCGCAACTGTTGCGGCAATGGTGGCCGACGCACAAACCAATCGGCTGCAGCCCAGGATTCGACAACCTGTCGAGCCAGGGGATTGGTCTGCCCCTTGACCAGCACCTGATCAAAAGCCTCATAAACCAGGGTCAGCCCGGACAGAGCGGCAGCAGCCCGGACACCAAAATGGGGGTTATCAAGAGCTGCAACCAGAGGGGGAATGTTGTAGCCGCCCATCATGGCCGCAAGCAAATCGATGGCAGCTTCGGCATCAACCAGAGGCGAGGTGATTTTTTGCTGTAAAATTCCCCCGAGAAAATCCGCTTTGACCTGAGCGGCCTCATCCACCCCTGGAGGTACCCGCTCCGTCAGCAGGGCCAACAAAAGTTTCTCCCTTCCTGCTGGCGGATTGCAGAGCAGCTCCCACAAACCGGACATCTGATCCGCATTCAGCGGCAGCGGAGGAATCCCCTGTTGGTTGCGCTCGGATTGGTGTTGCAGATAGGCTTTCAGCATAATATTCCTTCTTTCCAGGTCGCAAAGAGATTTTAAATCCTCGGCGGCAGATCAGAACACAACCGCATTCTGTTACAAAGTATGTCGAAAATGGTTATTCACAACAATACACTCAGAGTATATTCAGGCCATTCCATCTAAGGGAATACTTGGCCAGGACAATCTGCAGTTCGAAGCTTCACCATCAATCTACCCAAACATTAAAGTACCTTCTGACCAATAGGTCAAGGGAGGGGTTCGATCCCATAGCAAAAAAACCCGCTCCTGAGTCAGGAGCGGGCTTTTTTATATAAACCTGCAATTCTATGACTAATTAGGGTACTGCTGCTGTTGCTGACGAGGAGTGATGGTGATAGCCACGCGACGGTTGAGCTGTCGACCGCTTTCGGTGGCGTTGCCGGTGATGGGCCTGGCCTCGCCGAAACCGATGGTGGTCAGGCGCATGGCCGATACCCTATATCCGGTAAGCACATTCTTAACCGCCATTGCCCGTTGTTCGGAAAGCTGCTGGTTATAGACCTCGCTGCCGGTACTGTCGGTATGGCCGGCAATCTGGATATTGGTCTGGGGATAATTATTGAGCACCTGAGCCACTCGTTGCAACTCATCGTAACCACCCGGTTTCACGGCGAAGGAGTTAACATCGAACAGCACATCCGACTTGAAAGTGACCGCCAGAACCTCAGCATCGCGCTGAATGCTGGCGCCTTCGACACCGGCCAGAGCCTGGTTCATGGCAATTTCCTGTTTTTCCATATAATTGGCGAAGAAGCCACCAGCGGTACCACCCAATGCAGCCCCGATACCGGCACCAATCAGGGTTGCTTCGGTATCGCCACCGATCAATTGGCCGAGGCCAGCGCCAACTGCCGCACCTGCGCCAACACCGATAGCAGTTCCTTTCTGGGTACGGGTCATGGGCTGGGAACAACCCGCCAAAACAAGACAGGCGATAGATAAACAAACCAGAATACGCTTCATAAAAACTCTCCTTTTTAACGTAGCAAGGACAAATAAACCCTTTTGGGAAACAGATACTTTCTTAATTGGAACGAGTCTATTTTTATCACACCCTATTCAAAAAACAAATACAATAACCATCTACAGATGGCAACCAACATATACTTTAAAAGACGCATCAAAGTCCTTAAAGTTTACATTATATACCATCTATTTTATTCAAGTCCGAAGTTTGAGAGCCCTAAAATCTATCCACTCGGCCTGCTTGGTTAAAGTTCAGAGCCCGGCGAACCCGTGCCATAAGACGGATAAAATTATAAGGTTTGGCGATAAAGTCGAAAAAACCCATATCGAGATATTTCGCCTCGTCTTCAGGATACGCTCGAGTAGAAAGGGCAATCACCGGAATCTGGCGGGTCAAACTGTTAGTTTGCAGGGTGCGAAACACATCCTTGCCATCCATGCCCGGCAATCCCATTTCCAGCAAAATCAATTTTGGTGCGCGACTTAAAACCAGCTTTAAAGCATCGGTGCCGTTTCCAGCCTGCGTCACCTCATAGCCTTCCTTTTGCAAATGATTGCATAGAGTCACTCGATACAATTGATGATCGTCTACAACCAGCAGGGTCTGGTTGGGATTATCGTTCGGCTCACATTCTTTGAGATAGTATTTCTTAATGGCCCGGGTGATTTCCGTCGGAGTTGCCAGATAAGGTTCTACTTGCAAACCGGTTCGAAACGCCAACTTATCCATTGCGGAAAAATTCAGCGGGTTGCTAATAGCAACAAGCAGCTTCTTGTTACTTATGCCGAGAGGGAAAAAAAGATTTTCCAGCGCCATGGCGCCATCGATGAGTTCCAACACTTCCTTAGGCACCGGTGGTCGTCCAATCTTCTCGACCATTTTCAGGTTGAATTGTTGCGCCAAAATACGCAAAATATCTTGATCACATATCACGCCTAACTCTTCAAAAACTTGACCAAGCGGTTTTTTTGACACCCTTTGCTGCGACAAAGCCGTATCGAGATCGTTCTCGGTTATCACACCCATTTCTAACAGTATCTCACCGAACTTCTTGCGATCACTCATCTTATCCTCTCAAGCTCCGACCAAATCCTACAAATATAGTCAACTTTATTCTATCAAGGGACGGCATGCTGCAATTTTCACTCCTCTTTAACCTTAACATATTCGCATAATCACACAGGGTGCTAAACAAAAATTTCATACTACAAGGCCTGATGTTTTTTCAAAGGTGAAAACACCTTTTATACATATCGAGATTCTAAAAAAATGCCGTAACTACAGGGGCAGACTTTTTGCGATGTCATCAATTCGTTCCTGTCGTGACACCTTTGAATATTTTCCTTTGTTGAAAAGCCTATCAAAAAAAACTTTAAAAAGGCCTGGTACCCTGTAACCCATAACCTATGGCATCTTACTGGTTCTTTGGCGCGTCAACCCCGTTGTGTCTAAGACTGAATAGCTACGGCAATGCAATATTAGACACGCCTTGTCGAGCCACCAAATCCCGGTGCAATCTTGCGACATTCTATGGGATACAGTCTCCTAAACTATCCGTTTAAACGGCCATCCAGGGAATTTGGATTACCGCCTTAAGCCTTGAAAAAGCCGCCTTTGCCATGGTAGATTGTCCCCTTATTGCGAAACAGCCAGATTTCCACGGAGGTTGAATTATATGAAGATAACCCGATCACAGGTTGAGCGCGTTGCGCAACTGGCACGACTGGCCCTCTCAAAGGACGAACTTGAAGCCCTGACCGGCGAGATGGATGCCATTCTCGGCTACGTTGACAAATTGAACGAACTGAACACAGACCACATCATCCCAACAGCCCATGCCGTCCCTATGGAAAATGCTTTTCGCGACGACACAGCGCGGCCGTCCCTCGATACCGAAAAAGCCCTGCAAAACGCCCCGGAAACCAGCGATGGCTGTTTTCTGGTACCCAAAATCATTGAATAATCGCTGCCGTTACTTAGGCGATTTTGTTTTGGAGAATTGAACTATGCAACTGATCGACCTGACCATCCACCAATTGCACGATCTGCTCAGGGAGGGAAAGACCTCGGCACAGGAAGTGACCCGAGCCTTTCTCGACCGCATTGCCGCCACAGACGAGGGGGTCAACGCCTTTATCACCGTTTGCCGACACGAAGCTCTGCTTCAAGCCGAAGCAGCTGACGCCCGCCTCAAAGCCGGCGAAGACGCGCCCCTGACCGGCATTCCGCTGGCTCTCAAGGATATTTTTGTCACCGAAGGATTGCGCACCACATGCGGCTCAAAGATTCTCGACAACTTCATTCCGCCCTACGACGGCACCGCCGTCACCAAACTAAAGAAACAGGGAGCGATCATCCTCGGCAAGCTCAACATGGATGAATTCGCCATGGGCAGTTCTAACGAG
>CAZKQY010000197.1:0-3597 GCA_964555005.1 uncultured Syntrophotalea sp.
TTGACCGTTAATTGCCGGGCCGAACTCTATAGCCTTCTCAGGGCAGAAGTGGCTGCAGACACCGCAACCTTCACAGGCAACAGGATCGACCCGGTAAACACCTTTATTGACTTTAATGGCGTCGAAACGACACAGGTCCAGACATTTCCCGCAACCGGTACAGCCTTCAGGCAAGATCTTAGCCGTAGATCCGCCGGAAAAATCGTTAATGCTGAAAACATCCGGTTTGAGTACCAGATGCAGATCGGCCGCATCCACATCGCAATCAGCCATTACCGCGTTTTGGGCCAGAGCCGCGAAAGAGGCAACCACCGAAGTCTTTCCCGTCCCCCCCTTGCCGCTGATAACCACGAGTTCTTTCATAGGTTACTCCTATCGCTGGATTTTATCTGCCGGCTTAGGATGGCTGTTTCAATGGCAACCATCAGGCTAAAAAAGCGCTCTTTCAAATCGGGTAGAGCCTCACAGATAAGTTCTCCGCGGGAATAAGCTTCGGCAACTCGCCGATCATCGGGAATCTGCGCTAGAATAGAAACCTTTTGTTCGGTGCAAAAATCCAGCATTGGTTGTTCATTTAGCCCAGCCCGATTCACAACGATGCCAAAAGGAAGACCTACTGCCCGGACCATCTCCACGGCCAATTTTAGATCATTTAACCCAAAGGGGGTCGGTTCAGTCACCAAAGCAACATAGTCGCAGTCACGAATGCTTTCGATGACTGGGCAGGAAGTTCCCGGCGGAGCGTCCACGATGGTCACCTCCCCCTCCTCTGCTTTACTTTTCAAAACCCGAATCAGCGGCGGACTCATAGCCTCTCCGATATTCAGCAGGCCACTGGCAAAATGGATGGTACCAGCCATTCCCTGCTCTATGGTGCCGATTTCCCGGGGAAGGTCGGTAATCGCCTCAACGGGGCAAACCAGCGAACAGCCACCGCAAGCATGACACATCTCCGGAAAGGTCATCACCTGCTCCGGCAAGCAAAGAAGAGCATTAAACTGACAGATTCTGCCACATTCGCCGCAATGGGTGCATAAATCCGGGTCTATTTGCGGAACCAGAGTGGTTGCCGCAGAACGTTTGGTTAACTGCGGCTTTAGAAAGATATGACCATTTGGTGCTTCGACATCACAATCGAGATAGGCAACCTTGCGCCCCTGCAGTGAAAAAAGGTGGGCCAGGTTGGCGGCTATGGTCGTTTTTCCGGTGCCTCCTTTGCCGCTGGCAATAGCAATTTTCATGGGCATCCTGTGTTCCTTGTAAAAGAGGTAAAAAAATATTTTTTAGACACCACCAGTTGCATCGTCGGTAGTGGCTTCAGAGAGCTTCCCCTCCAAGTAGGCGCTCAAAGCGTTTTCTACCGTACCGGTCGCTCCGTGAAAAATTTTAACGGCGGCGGCAGTGAGAGATTTAAAAGCCTTGGGTCCTATAGCTCCGGTAACCAGAGCTACGGCCTGATGATCCACAATATTCTGTGCGGCCTGAATGCCGGCTCCATGGGCGGCGTTGACGCCAGTGCTGTTGTCAATCGATTCCCAGGATTTTTTTTCCTGATCGTAGATCATAATCCAGGCAGCGCGACCAAAACGTGGGTCAACTTGGCTTTCGGGAGAGGGCTTTTGGGCGGTAATAGCAATTTTCACGTTTGACTCCTTTAATATGTTGGTTTTGTGATGTTTGACGTTATCGCATCGTTTATGGACCTATTGCCAGGAGCATTGCTCCCAGAAAACGGTATCACGGTTAAGCAGAGACGTTTCGCCTGCCAGCCTCAGGACTCGTCAACAAACAAAAAACCACTTTTTAATGTTAACAGGCCAGTCTATCAATAAAAGCGCTTATCCTCGAACAAAACCGCTAGAGGGGTTACGGGACAGCAGCAAACTCTCGTGTTTCGGTAAAAAAACAGGCATTAGAAACTCAGAAGAAGTGGTGCAGAGGATTCAACAGCATTACAGATTGTAACGCTTGGACTCCGGCGATTCCGTGAGGCGCCAGCCTAAGCATTCAAGGCGGCGCGGTTAACCAGTGACTACCAGGCCTTTCTAAATAAAAACGGACAAAACCTCAAAACTCACCCGCCAAATTCCCAACAAATACCTGCACTAAGTGTAAACCTATACGGCAAAAAGAGGCAAGGGAAAAATGAAAACCCTTATCAGAACCCTCTTGACACCGCATGCCTCTTCCCTTATTGTCTGATATGCATTTTCAATTTCATGTCATTGTTTTTGAGAAGACTTTTAACCAGGCCAAATCGTCAGGGGTCAGCAACAAACGATCAAGGAGACATACTTAAATGCTAAAACTCAGCATGCGACAGATGAAAGAGGGCCAGACCGGCGTCATTGCAGCGGTCCGGGCGGAGGGCGAACTCGGCAAAAGAATTCGCGACATGGGGCTGGTGCCCGGCAGCGAGATTAAGATTCAGGGGCGGGCGCCCCTGTACGATCCGGTAGCCATCCGGGTCATGGGCTTCACCCTCACCCTACGCAACCACGAAGCCGACTACATTGACGTAACCGTGGAGGATTGACGATGAATACTACGGTAGCACTGGCGGGAAACCCCAATTCCGGCAAGACCACGCTTTTCAACACCCTGACCGGCGCACGTCAGCATGTCGGAAACTATCCCGGGGTCACCGTTGAAAGAAAAGAAGGCTCCTATGTGGCCAACGGGCGCACCCTGCATCTCATCGACCTGCCGGGAATGTATTCCCTGACCGCCTATTCCCTGGAGGAGCTGGTGGCCAGGGATTTTCTGGTTCAGGAAAATCCGGCGGCCATCATCAACATCGTCGACGCCACCAACCTGGAGCGCAACCTCTATCTGACCGTACAGTTCATGGAGCTGGGGATACCGGTCTGCATCGCTCTGAATATGGTCGATGCGGCGAAAAAACGGGGCATCGAGATCCACGACCAACAACTCTCCAAGCTGATGAACGTGCCAGTGGTACCGACGGTGGCCCGCAGTGGCCTGGGCACGCCTGAGCTTATGCAGGCAACCGAACAATTGATCGGCACCAGAGAAAAGACGGCCCCCCTCATCCTTTCCTACGGGAAGGATATTGACCAGGCCCTTGCGGAAATGGAAGACAAAATCGCCACTGGATTGCCAAACTCCAACTACCCGGCCCGCTGGCTGGCCCTGAAATTCCTGGAAAATGATGAACAGATCCTCAAGTTCTGCCAGAAAAAGAATCCCGATCTGTTCACCCTGCTGGAGACCCTTCGGCAGCGGGTCGCCCGGCATATCTCCACCACCTTAGCCACCTGCCCCGAGGCGGTCATCGCCGACCACCGCTACGGTTATATCAAAGCCATCCTCAAACAAGGGGTCATCACCCACCATCTGGATCAAGATCGGCTGTTCATCTCCGACCGCATCGACCGGGTGGTCACTAACCGTTTCGCCGGCCCGCTGATCATGATCGCGGTCATCATGGCCCTGTACCAATTCACTTTCAGCTACAGCGAGATACCGGTCGGCTGGATGGAGAGCCTGTTCGGCTGGATGGGCGGCATTGCCGAGGGCGCCCTGCCGGACGGCCTGCTGAAGTCGTTGATCATCTCGGGCGTCATCGACGGCGTC
>CAZKQY010000198.1:0-2071 GCA_964555005.1 uncultured Syntrophotalea sp.
CGAAGTTCCGTCGCGACTTTTGCAGGAGGACAAGCAGCCCACCTTGCGTCATGGGGCCAGTCACAATCTGGTGTCGGTCTTTGATGATTCGGCTATGACGCAGCCTGCCGGTCACAATCTGGCGTCGGTTTTTGACGAATTGACCGCAGATCCCATGGCTGCTGATGACTTCTTCGAAGAAGAGGTGCGCCAGGTGCCGGATGCGGAAATGGGGCCGTGTCTTGGCCAGAAGGTGCGGCACGCCAAGTTCGGGGTTGGCACCATTCGGCGCCTCGAAGGGAGCGGCGATAAGCAGAAGGTCAGCATTTTTTTTAGGACTGTTGGCTTGAAAAAACTGCTGCTCAAATTTGCCGGCTTGGAACCGGCCTGAGATGGACTAAATCGAACACCCCTTCGGTTTTTCCTGTGATGGTCCATTTTTCCCCATGGGATTTCTCGTTTTAACCTCCCCCTAAAAAGAAAATCGTCTCACGCCCGCTCCTTTGCGTCTTTAGTGAGCGAAGCGAACGAGCGTGAGACAGGTTGTGCTAAGCTTAGAAAATTTGGTGAGATAAACTCTGCCGGTTAAGTTTGCTATAATGGCCGACGAACGTTTATTTGCCTTACACTAGAACTCAGCGGCGAATCTTTGCAAAGGGGGAAAAGATGCGGAGAAAATTCGGAGCTCATTTGACGGTTGTCCTGGCATTGACCTATTGCCTTGGTGGTTTGGCTTGGACCGCTTGCGCGGAACAAGGACCCAGTGAGGAATTACGCAGCACCCTGCAGGACCAACAGCAGGTGGCGGTAACTATTTACAATGGAGATCTGGCTTTGATCAAGGATCGGCGGCGGATTGAGCTGCCGGCTGGAGAAAGCTTGCTGGCTTTGCGTGAAGTGAGCGGCGGCATGATGGCAGAGACCGCATTGCTTCGGGAACTGGATGGCAAGGGCGGTCTGCAAGTGGTGGAACAGAATTTCGATTACGATCTGCTGACGCCGCAGAAACTGCTGGAAAAGTATGTCGGCAAGACCGTACAGGTGGTGCGGGTACATCCCCAGAGCGGTGTCGAAACTCTGGAGCCAGCCACGGTGCTGGCGGCTAACGACGGGGTGGTGCTGCACATGGGAGATCACATCGAAACGGGTGTTCCGGGTCGGCTGGTGTTTCCTGATGTGCCGGCCAATCTGCGGGACCGACCGACCCTGGTGGTGCTTTTGGCTAATAGTAAAGCGGGCTCGCGGGAGGTCGAACTCAGCTACCTGAGCAGTGGCTTGTCCTGGCGGGCCGATTATGTGGCTGAACTCAGCGTCGATGAAGATCGGCTCGACCTGTCCGGTTGGGTGACCCTTGACAACCGTAGTGGTAGTACCTATCGCAACGCTCTTTTGCAGTTGGTAGCCGGTGATGTCAACCGGGTCCGGCCAGTGCTGTTGGAGCGGGCGGCGTTTGATGGTCGGGCGGTTAAAACCATGGTGGCGCCCTCGGCCATGGCCGAAGAGAGTCTCCTCGACTACCATCTCTATACCCTCGATCGGCCGACCACTATTGGTCAGAATCAGGTCAAACAGGTCTCCCTTCTCGGTGCCAGAGCGGTGCCGGTGCGTAAGGAATATCTGCTGCGTGGCAGTGAATATTATTATCGGGGTCTGTACGGCAAGCTGGGGGAAAAGCTCAAAGCAGCGGTGTTTCTCGAATTTGACAATCGCAAGCAGGACGGTCTCGGATTGCCCTTGCCAAAAGGTATTCTGCGGGTCTACAAAAATGACCGCGCCGGGAACGCCCAATTCGTCGGAGAGGACCGCATTGATCATACGGCCAAAAATCAAACAGTGCGTTTGCAACTGGGGTCGGCTTTCGATGTCACTGCGGAGCGGACTCAGACCGATTTTAAAAAACTGGCCTCAGGCGTCCGGGAGAACCTGATCGAAAGCGCTTATCTTATTGAATTGAGCAATGCTACCAATAAGGCGGTAACGGTCAAGGTAGCCGAACCGTTGCCCGGTGATTGGGAAATTGTTGAAGAGAGTCTGCTTCATCGCAAGGAGGACGCTCGTACCGCCGTATGGCAGGTTGAAGTTCCAGCTGAGG
>CAZKQY010000199.1:0-7331 GCA_964555005.1 uncultured Syntrophotalea sp.
CCGAATAGACGACCAGCGCTCCTCCCAAAACACCGGAAGCAGGGATTAGAATCCGGTTGTCCGAACCGACAAAACTGCGCATGATGTGCGGCGCGACCAAGCCTACAAAGCCAATCGCTCCACTAACCGCGATGGCGCCGCCAGTAAGCAGTGCGGCGAAAAACAGCAGCATGTTGCGGGACCAGGTTACATTGACGCCAAGATTGGTGGCGATCTCTTCGTTGAGCATGATGATGTTGAGATCGCGGGCGTATAGCATTGACCACAAGGTGCCGATCAGGGTGATGATCAGAACGATGTGAACGTGCTGCCAGCTGCGGTTGGTCAGGTCTCCCATCAACCAGCCGATGATCTGTCTGGCCATTTCGAACCGGTCTGTTGATAATACAATAACCAGCGAAGTCAAGGCGCTGAAAATGGCGTTGAAGGCGATACCGGCTAACAACAACGTGTAACGTGAAGTAAGTCCGCCGCTGGTGGCGATTCCCAGCACGATCAGCATGGACAAAAACGCGAAGAGAATAGCGAAGGACGGTACGGCATAGATGCTTGTGGCGGTCAGGCCGAAATAGATGGCGGTTACCGCTCCTAGAGCTGCACCAGAGCTGGTGCCGATGACCCCCGGGCTGGCCATGGGATTTTTGAAAATGCCCTGCATGATGGCTCCGGCAGCTCCCAGAGAAAATCCTACCAGTGTCCCGGTCAGGGTGCGGGGTATTCTCCCCAGCCAGATAATAGCCTCCAGAGCAGGATCACTTGAAACGTCCATGTGCAGGATTTTGGCCGCTAGAATATGGACGATATCTTGCCAATTGACTTTCCAGGGGCCAATGCGCACCGATAGAAACATTGCGACCAACAGTAGTGCCACGGCTATGCAGCAGGCAACGACACCGGTGCTGAAAAACTTCCGGCAATCAGAAGGATGTTTCATAGAGCAGCCCCGCCAGGTAGTTGATGCTGGCGATCAGATATTGTGAAGAACTCAGTAGATAGACGGTCGGCATTTTGCGTATGTTTCCTTGTTGTACCGCCTTGGCCGTGGCCAGAATTTTGTGGTTGTACAGTTGCTGGTCGTAAGTGCTTTCTTCTGGCACGATAATCACATCTGGATCCCATTGCAGCAGGGTTTCGTAATCGATCTGTTTGAAATTATGGATTCCCTTGGTTGCAGCCAGGTTAATCACTCCCAGCGCCCGGCACATGCTGTCAAACGTCGTACCTGCTCCCGCCACGTAGGCCATGTTGTCGTAGTAAAGCACAGTTGGTGGTTTGTTTGTCGCCCCACCTCGATGACCCACCGCCATCTGAATATCACGGAGTTTTTCATTCATGACCATGACCAGCTTTTGTGCCGAGGCTTCCTCTCCGGTCAACCGTCCGGCCAGCAGAATCTGCTTTTTGATAGAGTCGAGGTCGTCGTAGAAGCCAAATTGCGCCACGGGAACATTCGCCGTATGCAGCTGGTGGAGGAAACTTTCGTTGGAAAAGAATGAGGTCATGACCAGGTCGGGTTGGTAGCCGATGACAATTTCCGCATCATCGGTGCCATAAGTAGGCAGGTCTTCCGGCAGTAAGGGTGCTAAAAACGAAAATTGTCGATCCCTGCAGCTTTTGTGCACGGCGATCAGGCGTTCATGGGGGACGATAGCCCAGAGAATTTCGGTCAATCCTGTCGCGTGGGGAATAATGCGCAGTGGCTTGCGTTGCAGAGGGACCGTTCGGTTTTCTTCGGTTTTTTGATCTGAAACGAAATCATAACGCACAAAAGAATAGGATACGTTTCGAGGATAGTTTTCTTTTGTTACCGGTGTTGGCTGGTGGGTATCGCTTAGCGCTCCCATCAGTGTATCCATCTCCAGGGGAAATTTATAGGCGCTTCGGGCTTGTTCTGCCGCAGCAGAGGTGCCACATAGCAACATCGCCAGTAGTGTCGCCCCTGAAATAGCCGTGAGGGAGCGTTTAACGATAGAACAAAAGCGAAACGCCATGTTCGGTTGCAATTTCGTCCACGCCGACATGGAAGACCTCCTTGATACGTTGTTTGGCAAAGCCTTCTTCGGCCAGGCCGTGGTAATAGACGCGGCCCTCTTGCAGCAGGGTCACGGTGTCGCAATAGCGTCGTGCCAGATCAAGATCATGGATGCTTATGATAATGGTTTTGCCTGCATTGCGTAAGCCGGTCAATAGTTCCATGATTTCAAGTTTGTGTAAAATGTCCAGGGCGCTGGTCGGCTCGTCGAGGAGAATAATGGGTGCCTCGGTAGCCAGGGCGCGCGCCAGATTAACCAGCTGCGTTTCGCCGCCCGACAATTCGTTGATAAGTCGGTTGCGGAAGATTTCAGTGCCGGTGACCTTCAAGGCCTGGTCGATTATATCCTGATCGCGTTGACGTAGCCACTGCAACCGTTTCAGGTGCGGGTGGCGGCCCATGGCCACAAAGTCAGAGACCAGAATGGAGAAATCGAGGCGAGTATCCTGCTGTACAAGCGTCACCATTTGACTGAGAGATTTTCGGGGAATACGGCGAGAGTCTCGCCCCTCTATCAATACCTGGCCGCTTTGTGGTTCCCAGATGCGGCAAATGTTGCGCAGCAAGGTGCTCTTACCTGATCCATTAGGTCCGATCAGGCCGTGTATGCCTCCGGCGGTAAAGCGACAGCTGATGTCCTTCAGAATCGTCTGACCGCCAATGGCAAAGACGAGTTTCTTGATCTGCAGAATTGCTTGTTCGGTCATTCTCCCTCTTGGTCCTGGTGGCGCAGAGTCAATGTCCACGCCAACGGCAGGCTGAATTTGGATAAGGCGGTCAACAGCGTGCCGCATAGTATGATGCTCCACATAATGCCGTGACCCAGTCGGTCTTGAAACAGTCCGGTGGCCAGCGTTGTTCCCCATAACAGAGTCAGACCGAGGAATAATTGAATATTCTGGCTCATCGCATGAATGCCCCAGAAATTTTCGGAAATCTTACTCAACTGGCCGTTGCGCAATTTGATTTCAATGAGTTTGAACCAAATACGTCCTTCTGCGACCTGGGCTGAGCCATCACAGATGTGATGCAACAGGTATAACGCGATGAGGACATAACGTCCCGCCGCCATGTGGCTAAACAGCTTGGTAAACAAGGGCGGGTAACAGAGTACCAAAAACAACGCTCCCAGTGCTTGTCCGCTGCCTACCAAGGTCATGGCCCGCACCAAGCCTCGTGTCTGAGTGTTTGTGTCCGAATAGCTTTCCAGATAATCAACATACGACGAAACCTTGACGTTACTGATGAAGGTGATGGCCGGGTAAAAGTATTTTGTCAATACGCCGAGAACAGCAGCTACCTTGAACTCGGTCTGGGCCATGGAGAACATGGTATAGAGCACCGCACCTTCAAGAATGCTTTTACCCACAGTATAGGTCAGGTTGCCGATCTCGCCATAGCGATAATAAGGACTTAGTCCCATGGCCTGAAACCAGAGGGTGGTTTTATATGCAACGTCGCGCAATAGGGGACGGGGCGCGCGGCGCGGATTTACTATGGCGGTTTTCATAGCGGGCTCAGGCATGGGCATATCCTGGTGTTTGCTTTAGAACGCCGCGCCATTAAAGAGACCAGGCCGACTATGACTTTTGCAGAAGCCAACATTCCGGTCATAAGCAGGGGACCGAAAGTTGACGATGGGAGAGAAAAAAGGCGGCCCGGGGGGGATCCCCCGGGCCCATCAAAGAGGAGGAGGTTTTACATTTCCATTAACAGTTTAACTGTCTGAAGAGCCGCTTTGTCAGGAAGCAGACCCGTGTTGGAAATGCCGGAAAGAACTTTGGCCTGGTCATGGTCGACCGTCCCGGCTTTTGCCCAAGTAGCGGGGGTTACTTTGGCCAGGTAGGCAGAGAAGGCATGGTGGCCGCTACCCGGACGTTCACCGATGAGGTGAACGATGGCTTTGGGCTTTTGATCTGCCTTGTTGTACAGTGTTTCGCCCGCCTTGTAACCAACGCGGACACGGCCACCAGTCACGACGATGTTCTTGTCGGACAGGGTCAGACCGGCTTTTTTACACTCTATTTTCAATGCGGCCAGGTAAGGCATCAGGTGATCTTCATCCATGAGCGCCTTGGCGTTGAGACCATCGGAAATGACAACCTGTACATCGGGTGCATTATCGCCCCAGGAGGCTGCGAGTTTGCTCAGGGTAGCCACGGCTGAGGGAGACAGTTCTTCACCGGTCGACGGTGCAGAAATATAATTCTCGCGGTCTGTGGACTGGCTTGTGATCTTTACAGCGTTGGGGATGGAGTTGATGAATTCCGGAGAGAATTCAGTCCACAGGCTGATTTTAGCATCGTCATACAGGTCGTGGATACGTTTGTTGGTTACGGGTTCCAGGTCCCAGATATTTTCGCCATAGCCTACGGCCAGGTCAACACCGTGGCTGCGAACAGTTTCAATGGATTTAAGGCCTTCAGCATAGATTTTGGCGAAAGGACGTTTGTCGCCTTTGGCCTGGTGGAACTTGTAGTAAACCCAGGCAGGGTCGCCGAAGTAGGCGGTCGGTCTGCCATTGGCATCGATAACTTCGAGTTTCTTAAAGAAGTCCCACATGGCGTCGTTGACTTTGAATCCAAATTTTTCGCGCAGACGAACGTGGTCTTGGTAACCGGTGGTCAGGTAGCTGAGCATCGGGTCGTTTTTGGTCGGCAGAGCCATCAGGTAGGCCGGGTTGGCCGGAGCGATCTGGTCTTGACACCACTCGAGGTCGTCGAGAGTGACGGGCATATGCAGGGTCGAACAGATGTCGAGACCCAGGACCAATCCATGCAGTTTGCCCATGACGATGTCTTCCAGACAGCAGCGTACCAATTGCTCGCGTGTCTTGAAACACTCAGGGCCAATAAAACCGGCTACATCGTTGAGGTGCAACCAGACTTTATCGGTCGCAATGCCCTTGGCTTTGGCAATTTCCTGCTGCAGGGCACGGGCAAAGCCATATTTGCGCGATTCATGAATTACCATGTCGAAACCATGGCCATGACCGTTAGTGAAGTCAGCGCCCTGTCCGGTTTCGAAATAAAGACCATAGGGACCCGTACGTACTTTGGCGTAGTTGATCATTTTCTGGATCGTCAGGTCGAAGGTCTGATTGGCGCTTTCGGTTCCGGCAAGGCTCTGGAACCAGATGGCGGTGGAACCGG
Organism: uncultured Syntrophotalea sp.; assembly: GCA_964555005.1. Classification (GTDB taxonomy): domain Bacteria; phylum Desulfobacterota; class Desulfuromonadia; order Desulfuromonadales; family Syntrophotaleaceae; genus Syntrophotalea_A. The sequence continues at coordinate 5,185 of CAZKQY010000199.1, forward strand.
GCTCTGCACTTTCAGCGGCGGCCTGGCCATCGATGTGAGCCAGAACGCACCAGGGAACAATGTCTTCCAGGTTGAAGGCGGTGACGATTTCTTTCAGACTGTTTTCAACGCGCAGCGTAGCTTCAAGCTGGCTGTCGACAGGGTTGGTGCCGATGACGATATCGCCTACAGCATAGGAGAACCCATCAAAAACCTGCATCTGGATGTCTTCTTTGCTGTCCGTGGGCGAGTTTGGCTGAATGCGCGCACTCAGGTAGCCCTTGGCGCCGATCTTCGAGTCGCCCAGGGTATTGAAAATCTTCTGCCCAACGCGGATTAGTTCATCATTGGACATCAGTTTGACGACGGATCCGATCACGTCGCTGTGCAGTCCGTCCATGATTGCTTTAATAGAAGCTTCGGGCTTGGTGAGTAGAAAGTTTTTCAACTCGCCCATGGTCATGTTCTTGATTTTGTTGTATTTGATTTTGTCGATGGTTTGATGGATCAATTCGTCTTGGCCATCAACAAAGAGCGAATGGTCGTTGATGTCCTGGATTTTGGTGTTTGCCAGTAATCTACGGGCATTTTCGCGGGAATTTTCGTCGGATGCGGCTACGCCGATAGTCTCGTCGCCTTCTTTAAAGGCATTGGCGGCGCCAAAAATTTGCTGATAGAGGGTTTGGTCAAAGTTTCCTTGCGTGCGGGTGATGTACTGCAAAATGTCTTCACCACGTTCGACTTTGTTGATGGTTACGGCCCCGGCCAGGCTTGCCAGGAAGGTCATTACCACAAGACCGGTAATGCCTACCAAAAGTTTTCTCTTTTTTAACATCCGTATACCTCCCGTTTAGGTTGGTTAAGGTGTGTCCCCGTCAGCAGAGGCGGCTGTTGTAGGCGGGGTTTGGGTTTGTTTGTCAGGGCAGGATGCCTTTGGTCTTCAATGTTGTCCCGCGTCCGACTTACTGACGTTGTTGTTTTGCTTCTTCCCACATGGCATTGAATGCTTGCTCGGTTTCGTTGCTGAGCACCCGCCAGAGGGCTACGGTTTTGAAGTAGGTTTCATCTCCTACATGGAACATGGTTTTTTCTGCAGCATTGAGGAGATCACCCGTGTCGGCCATAACCGGGGAGACTCCCTGGGATTTAACCACGTCGGCCTGCCGAGCAGGTTCGAGGGTAAAGTTGATCCATTCTTCGGCTAGTTTTTTGGTCAGACCTTTGGTGCTGGCACCGAGATACCAGGCATCAATCCAGGCCGTGCCCCCCTCGGCAGGGGTAGCAAGGCGCCAGTTTCCGCCCTTGATGTTGGCCTGTGCTGCGGCGAAGCCCCATGTGGTTGCCAGGGCCAGTTCGGGGAACTCATCCGGGTTGGCACCACCGTCCCAGAGGCTTTTGGCGTTTTTAGCCAGGTCGTTAAGCTTTTTTTGAACCTTGGCGCGGTCGAGACGCTTGATGTCGAAGATATCGTCGTAATCGTAACCTAGAGCCAGTGCGGAGATCCAGACGTTAACCTTGGGGAAATTGTTGTTGATAGTGTATTGGCCGGCATATTCGGGATTCCACAGAACGTTCCAGGTGGTCGGTGCTTCAGGTACTTTGTCGAGATTGTAGGCCAGCCCGTAAGGGCCACAGTTATATGGCACGCCGTAGCGCACGCCGTTATAGAAGGACGTCTGATCGTTGCGGAAAACTTCCATCATTTTCTTCAGATTAGGGATGTTGTTTACATCCACAGGCTGCAGGTATTGCTGCCCTTCTTGATAAGAGAAAAAGCGGGGAATTTTGGGAAGTTCAATGGGGGGCGAGATAAGGTCTGCCGTGTTGTTTTTTACCGCCAGGAAAAACTCGTCCTGATCGGTGGGGTTTTCGATGCTTAATTCAACGTCGATATTGTACTTTTCTTTGACCAGGGCCTTGAAATCTGCTTCATAAGGTTTGGCATAACCAGCCCAGCAGTTGATGCGCAGAGTTGCTTTCTCCAGTTTTTCCTGTTTCTGTTTGCAGCCCGGGGTGATGATCAACGCCATGGCGACCAGTCCGCCCGCCATGGTGATGATCGTTTTCTTGAGACCTTTGTTCATGTAAACCTCCTGTCGTATTAACCTTTACTACCGAGTTTTCGATCTGACTATGGAGCCTGTTCTTTTCGGATCGCCCGATTACGG
>CAZKQY010000200.1:0-2780 GCA_964555005.1 uncultured Syntrophotalea sp.
ATAAAGCGTAATACATCATCCTTTATCAGAAACAGAACTCCAAGCCATACCGTAGCCAGTCCGAGGGACGTCGCTGCAACCAGTAGGTTCTGAATCGCCGCCGCCGAGCTTTGAATCTCCATTGTATGAAAAAAATCGAAGGCCTGCTCCTTCTCGAGCTGAAACAACTTACTCGCGTGGTTAATCAACTCCCCCGTATTAGCCACAACAATTAACACCGGCGCGGAATTGATGCTCCTCGCTGCTAGACGTAACAAAACGGAGACAGCCTTGGGAAAGTCCCCAGCCCGGGCATTTACAAGACCGGCCAGTTCCTTTTTAAGTTCACCACGGATCACTACAAAGTGCCAAGACTGTTGATTATGGGCCGATGGTGCCTGATTGGCCGCACGCAAAATGGTCATTAAATGCTCATCGGAGACAGGCTCGTCCGTAAAAGAGCGAATACTGCGTCGCTGTTCAATATTCTCCAAGGTCATGTTGGCACGATCAGATACACTCATCTATTTATCTTCCTTAAGTGATAAGTACCCTTTAGAGCCGCATGGTAAGCCCATCATTTTCTTACTGGAGTACCTGTGGCGAAAGAGAACCTGCTGAAAATAACAGGCATGTAAGGCAATAAGAAGAAAAGGGAATACGACAAACAAAAAGCTGCCCCGTTCTAGCTTTGCCTGCCAGTCCTGCCCCCGGGGCGCTATCGTTCTCAACGCAACAGCAGCACCGGAACCACCGATTGACGCAACATCGAGGTAGTGGTGCTGCCGATGAGCAATCGGCGGATGCGCGAATGACCATAAGCCCCCATGATGATCAGGTCAATACCCTTATCCTGCTGATATTGCCGCAAAACCCTCTCAGACTCCCCAGGGAGGATCGCGGTTGGCGCCTCTATTCCGGCATCTGCCAAGATCTGACGGGCCTGGTCCAACGAGGCTCGCTTCTCGAGGGTGTCGGTGCCGACCATCACCAGATGGCAGGGCAAACCGCGCAACAGAGGGCTGGCCGCGACCATGTCGACCCCTTTGCGGGTCGTGGCGCTGCCGTCAAAAGCGAGCATCACCTGCTTGGGTGCGCGAAACTCCGCAGGGGTGACCAGAATCGGCCTTTGCATGGCACGCACCACCCGCTCGAGATGGCTACCCAGATGCTCGGAAGCAACAGACGCCGCTTCCCCCCGTTGGCCGAGAACCAGCAGCCGGATTCCTTTTTGTAATTCGGTCAGGGTTTCGACCAACCCACCATGGCGTTGGCAACCTTCGGCTGAGACATTTCCGGCGGCTTTAGCGCGGTCTTTGGCAATAGCGAGCAGTTGGCTGCCCCGCTCCATGGCCAGCTTGTTACGCTTTTCATCGAGGGAGACCAACTCTTCTAGCAGCGACTCTCTGGCATCAAGGCCGATACTGCCGCTGAGATCCGTTGAAGCGACTTCTTGCTTACGTTGTAAGGCATGAAAGAATTTAAGGGGTGCGTCGAGGCGCTGAGACGCCCAAACCGCAGCATCGCACACAGCGGGGGTATAGGAGGATCCGTCAATGCAAGCGAGTACACGTGTTTTCATGGCATAACTCCTTTAGTGTCCCATCAGACTTTCGATAGCCTCAGGCTTATCATGGACCGCAAAACGATCCACCATGGTCTCGCTGGCTTTATTCAGACCGACGACCTCGACCTCGGTCCCTTCCCGTCGGAACTTGAGAATGACCTTATCCAATGCACCAACCGCCGTGATATCCCAGAAATGGGCGCGGCTGACATCGATCTGCACCTTACTCACCGCTTCCTTCAGATCAAAGGAGGCAATGAAGCTTTCCGCCGAGGTAAAAAAGACCTGGCCGACCACGGAATACTGACGCGTCGAGCCCTCCTCTGAAAGGGTTGATCCAACATACAGGATTCTGCTGATCTTGTAAGCAAAGTTCAATGCGCTGAGCAAAACCCCCACCAGAACACCCAGAGCCAGGTTGTGGGTCGATACGACCACGATCACGGTTGCAGCCATCACCAGACTGGAGCTTTTCGGGTTTGTGCGCAGATTACGAATCGAGTCCCAGCTGAAAGTACCTATGGACACCATAATCATCACCGCGACCAGAGCCGCCATGGGAATTCGCCCCACCCAGTCACCGAGGAAAACCACCATCAGCAGCAGAAAGACTCCGGACAGCAGAGTGGAAAGCCGATTACGTCCGCCAGATTTGATATTGATCACCGACTGGCCGATCATAGCGCAACCGGCCATGCCGCCCATAAATCCTGCGGCGATGTTGGCCACTCCCTGACCTACGCACTCGCGATTTTTGTTGCTGGTAGTATCGGTTAGATCGTCCACAATAGTCGCAGTCATCATCGATTCGAGCAGACCGACCACGCACAGGGTTATGGCGTAGGGGAAGATTATCGCCAGGGTTTGAAAGTTCAGCGGCAGGTTGGGCAGCAGAAACACCGGCAAACTATCGGGCAAAGCTCCCATATCGCCCACAGTGCGCACATCGACGCCGAAAAAGAGGGTAAAGGCGGTCAGTACCACAATGCAGACCAGCGGCGAGGGAATCACCTTGGTGATATAGGGAAACAGATAAATAAAGCCGAGACCGGCTGCCACCAGGGCATAGACCTGCCAACCGACAAGGGTGAGTTCAGGCATCTGCGCCAGAAAGATCAATATCGCCAGGGCATTGACAAAGCCGATCACCACCGAGCGCGACACAAAACGCATCAGCGAGCCAAGGCGAAAGGTGCCGGCCAGAATCTGCAACACCCCGGTGAGCAGGGTCGCC
>CAZKQY010000201.1:0-3499 GCA_964555005.1 uncultured Syntrophotalea sp.
TATTGTTTGAGGGCAAGTCACCTCAATTTATGCTGCCTCAATAGTTGCTATCCGCCCCCAATCCAAATGTGTGGTTTGAGAGGTGCTGAATAGTTACACAAAACTTTACCAAACAGAGTGGTGACGCGATAACTGACTGGCCAGGGGCCGGTATAAATGAACTGCTGGGCAATAAGGTCAAGTTGATTCATATTCTGTGCCCGGGTATTGGTCGGTGCTTTCCAGCGAACCCGACCGGCCCGCTTGATTTTCACTTCGGCGCCTCGCCCACCGCAGTCTGGCTTGACCACGACATAATCCCCCAGAGAGCTTACGTCCGGAGAATGTTTTTCGGTCAGTAAGTACCAGCGTGGTATTGGAATATCAACCTTTTGCATTGCCAGGTATTCCTGGCTCTTGGGCATATAACGATTGGCGAGTAAACTTCCGCGCAATACCTTAATTCTTTTGGTTTCGGTGGTGGAAAAATAGAAACTCGGGCGTAGCAGTAATCCGGCTTTTCTGGCCGCTGATCGTCGGTCGTTGATGACCCAGGGTCGAATATCGGGGGCGATGGTGCGAACGTATTCAGCAATTTTTTGAAAATCCTTTTCCAAATATCGGAGATGTTTTGGCTTGGGTACTATCAGCACCAGGTTGCGAACCCGTTGCTGCACGAATGACGGGAATTTTAGGCGATTAAATATCCCACAATGCTTGCGAGGGGGCATTATTGTCCCTTTTGAGTAGAAGCCCATTGTTCCACGTCGAGTTCGAGCACCGTCCAGGTATCGACGTCCGGTAGGCTGAAGGCATGTTTTTTGGGATTGCTGCCGATGATACGGTATCCGAATTTGCGCTGGTACCAGGAGATGGTTTCCGGACGATCGGTTTCAGTGCGGACCCAACGAATGCCTTGCTCCAGCATTTCCTCCAGCCTAGCAACCTGTAGACGAGCACCCACACCCGTTCCTTGTGCTTCGGGAGAGACCGCCAGGCTGGCTGTTTCCGCTACTCCGTCGTTGAGGAGCAAATAGCTGGCAATGCCAATTAGGCGCCCCGTTTCATCCTCAGCAACAAAAGCATGCGCAATCTCGATGTCACTGCGTTCCGCGTCGGCGATTTCGGGGGTCGGTGCCATATCCCATTTGGACAAGAGTTCCATTGCTTCCGCCAGGTCGTTCGTGGTCATTTTTCGTATGCGGCAGGTCATAAAACCCTTTCTGCTACGGTTATGGGTACTTCATCCAGCGCCAGTAGCGCTTCGCGAAAAGGTTTGGCAAAAGCTTCGGCGACTGTATGGCGTCGGGTGATTTTCAGGCTGGTGCGAGTGAGTACAGAGGGATTGGTGTTGATTTCCCAAACTTGAATACGGCCTTTGTAGAGACTGTAGTCGATGCGGCCGTATTCGATACCAGCCAGTTTAAAGATATACATCAAGTCGTCAGCATGGGGATTGTTCTTGAGGTATTCCAGTTCTTCAGTAAGTAATCGTTCATCGCATTGGTCGGCATTTTTGATCATCCAGTTTTTACTGAAAAAGATATGTCGGGGTAAAATGGACTTGCCGATTCGCATTGCAGAATATTTTCGATACAAGCCGTCAGAGCAGCAGGTGTCGCGAAACTCAGTAATCAAAGCGTTGCGATGCTGACACTGTAATTGAAACAGTTCCTTCGGGGTGTGAATAAGTTCGCTCAGAGTGCCGGTATGGTTGTTTTCTTCGCGAAGAAAAACCGGATAATTCAGTCGGTTCCACAGTCTCTCCCATGGACGGAATACCCTGAAATCGTTGATTCCTTGGCGATGGAGAGTTTTCAGAAGACGGTATCGTTTCATCGACTGGCTGGGATGATTGAGCATCTGACATCCGGCTCTGCTCAGCTTTGTCCATAAACGCATTGCTCGACGAGCATGCTTACCATGTAGGCGTTCTATATCGGCAAAGATATAGGTGCCGGGAAGGGTTTTCTTAATCTTCTGGTACGAAAGAGGGTGAATCTGCTTTTTGAGGTCTGGAGAAAACGTATCAAGATAGGCTTGCATCGTGTAAACGTGTCGTTTATGGGCTAGGTAATAGATCATTGACTTCTTAGAAAAATCTGTAGTTAGAGGCGAAAAAGGAAATTTTAGCCCGACAAGGTAGAATAATTAGGTGTGCTGAATACTAGGTGAGGTTAGTTGAGAACTCAACAAATATATTGTTAGAGGGTCAAAACTTCAATGGAAGATGTCTGGACTTTTAAAAGGATGAGACGCTCAAAATGATTTTAAAGTACTCATTGATAGTTAAGTTTTTACTCTGCTTATGCGGCACATGAAGCTGCGGTTACCCGGCGTACCGGTAACCGGATTGCGGTGCTGATCGTCGGTCAGCTGATTAAGGTTGGCGGCAGGGTCGGTCTCGCCCCAGCCCCAGGCGATGCGTACCGTACCGGGTTTAATGTCTTGACTGATCCGCCCCGTCAGGGTGATTTTTCCGCAGGGGTTGGTGATCTCGACCCGGTCTCCGTCGCTGATACCGAGAGGCTGTGCGTCGTCGGGGTGGATGTCGACCAGGGCGCGGTCTTCTTTTTGCAGCAATGATTTTATCTGATGGAACTGGGAGTGGGTAAAGGCACTGCTGCGTGCTCCGCTGATGCCAATCAATGGGTAATTCGCACTCTGGTCCGCAAAGCTGATGGGATTCTTGAGGCGCCCCTCGGTAAAGGGGACCGCAGGCAGACCGGCCTGGCGCAGCCGCTCGGAAGCGAATTCGACCTTGCCGGAAGGGGTGGCAAATCCCCTCTCGACATATTTCTGATACGCGACAGGAGCGGTGCGTACACCGTCTGGATGCTGGCGCAGTTTTGCCACGGTTAACCTGGAAGGTTCCAGCTGAAAATCGATGGCCTCTTCTACGCTCTGCCAGGGAAATTCTTCCTTAAGGCCGAGTCTTCGTCCCAGTTCAAACATGATTTTCCAGTCGGGCCAGCTGTTGGCCAGCGGTTCAATTACCTGGTTTTGTAACACCACCAGGCTGTTGCGCAGGTAAGCTCGGTTAAGTTGGGTCTTTTCGAAGCAGCTGCTGGCCGGCAGGATCACGTCGGCATAGTGGGCGGTGCGGGTCATGAACAAATCGATAACCACCAAAAAATCAACTTTGGCAAGTGCCTGCTGTACCCGGTTGGAGTCGGTCATGGTAACCGCTGGATTGCCCGCTTGGATCAGCAGCGATTTGATGGGATAAGGCCGCGCTTCGAGGATGGCATCGATGACGCAGGACTGGGCGTGTAACCCCCAGTTGTGGTGAAAGTTGTTGAACAGAGGATAATCGCAGGTAACTGGTTGGCTATTGGCCGGCAGACGTTCTTTAAGCTGAATGTTGCGAGCCGCCACCGGCTGCGGCAGCAGATCGCCTCCCGGGCGATCTAGGTTGCCGCTTAAGGCCCTGAGGATGGCTATAGCACGGGTCGCATCGAAAACCTCGAGTTGCATGTCCAGGCCGTTGCCGTCGATGATACAGGCCGTTTCGCTGCTG
>CAZKQY010000202.1:0-2979 GCA_964555005.1 uncultured Syntrophotalea sp.
TCTCGGTAAAGTTATCGCTAAATCCCATCCGGCGGATATCGCTCATCTCTTTACCTATCTGGCCCCTAAAGAACAGCAGATTCTGTTCAATCTTATTGAAAATACCGAAACGGCCGCCAGTGTCCTTTCGGAACTTGATCATAATACCGGGGCGCTTTTACTGGAGCAGCTCGGTCGCGAGACCATCACCGAAGTGTTGCAGGAGATGCCCTACGACGATGCCGTTGAGATCATCCGCAATCTGCCCGAGGACATCGCCGAAGAAATCCTCAGTACCATGCAGGATGAACATTCGGACGAGATCGAACATTTGCTGCGCTACGCCGAAGACACCGCCGGCGGCATCATGTCGACGGAAATCTTCTCGCTGTCCGAAGACACCACCGTGGCGCAGGCCATCGAGGCCTTGCAGCAGGCCCGCGATGCGGAGATGGTGTTTTATGTCTATGTGACCGATGCTCACGGCCATCTGGTGGGGGTCATGTCGCTGCGCCAGTTGCTGGCCGTACCGCCGGCGACCCAGCTTAAAGAGGTAATGGTCACCGATGTGATCAACGTGCGCACCGACAAGGATCAGGAAGAGGTGGCGCACCTGGTCGCCAAGTATAATATCCTAGCTATTCCGGTGGTTGATGAGTGGAACAAGCTGGTCGGCTTGGTGACCGTTGATGATGTCATCGACGTCATGCGCGAGGAGGCCACTGAAGATATCTACAAGATGGCCGGTGCCAGCCAGGAAGAATTGCTGTACGGCTTTAAGGCTTTCAAGGTCGCTCAGTTGCGGCTGCCATGGTTACTCACCAATCTCTTCGGCGGTCTCATCACCGGTTATTTGATGTGGATGTTTAAGGCTACTCTCAATGAAGTGATTGCCCTGATTACTTTCATTCCGGTTATCACCGGCATGGGCGGCAACATCGGCGGTCAGTCGGCGACCATTGTGGTGCGCGGCTTTGCTACCGGGCATATCGATTTTTCGACCCTGGGACAGGTTATCCTCAAAGAACTGCGGGTCGGGATTATTATGGGCACCGTTTGTGGCTTAACGGTGGGGTTGGTGGCTACTTTGTGGCATGGCAACCCTTTCCTTGGCCTGGTGGTCGGGCTGGCGATGGTTTCGGCCATGACCGTGGCGGCTAGCGTGGGGGCTTTGGCCCCGAGTTTTTTCAAGCGAGTCGGAATCGACCCGGCCATCGCTTCCAGTCCTTTTGTGCAGACGGCTAATGATATCACCGGTATTCTCATCTATTTTGGTACCGCCACTCTGTTTATCAGCCATCTTCATTAGGAGCCTGTCGGATTTAACGGACCGAAACGAAAAATTGACTGTTCGAGGCCAGATTTTCGAGAATTTGAGAGCGAATAGCAGGGCTATTTGGCGAAAATTGTTGGGAATATGGGCTGGTCAGACGATTTTGCAGTCGGTTCATGGTAAGTCCGACAGTCTGCTTGTATCATGTCATGTGTGAGGGGTCTGGTAAGTCGCCGTAATTTTTTTCCTGATCAATGAAGAAAAATTCTTGACTAACCATAGTTTAATCGGGATTTTTTTGAAGCAGAACAGGGTAAAAAGGACAAGGTTTGGCCGTACACAGCACGTATGACAGGATGCTAGATCGGGTCCGTCGCCATGGGGCGACTGACTTTCCATATGCATTCGTAACAAGAAAGTTATTAAGGTCGTTTTATGCAACAACAGAATTCCGAAGCAATTATTCTGCATTATCTCGATTATAAAGAAGCAGACCGTATTGTAACCTGTTTTTCTCTGGAACAGGGGCTGCTCAAAGGTTTCGCTCGCAATGCCCGTAAGAGTCGTAAGCGGTTTGGCACTGCTCTTGAGCCTTTTTCTCAGGTGCGTCTGTACTGGACCAGTAAGGTCAGCAGCGACATGGTGTTGTTGGAAGATGCCGAGCTCATCGATTTGCGCAGTGGCTTGCGTAAGGATGTCGGTGCCTTGGCGCTGGCGTCCTACGGTTGCGAGTTGGTGGAAGCCCTGTTGGGGGAAAAACAGGTGCATGCCGATGTTTTTCATTTGCTGCAGGCGTTTCTTGATCATCTGGCCCGAAAAGGTCTGTCTCTGGAGGCTCGGTTGCTATTTGAGTTGCGGCTGCTGGCCCTGGTCGGCTATGCACCTCATCTTTTGCATTGCGCTGCTTGTAATGCCGCCCTCGATGGCGAGCAGGCCGTATTTTCCGCCAAGGATGGAGGTTGTCTTTGCCTGGATTGCGCCCCGCCATCTGTCCCTCTCAAGGTTTTGGTTATGACCTTGGGTACCCTGGGCCGCTGTCTGCAATCGCCGCTAACTCTGTTCGAAGGATTCCGCTTCAGTGAGCGAACCCTGGAAGAGGGTGGCAAGGTCGTGGCGGACGCTTTACGCCAGCACTTGAGCCGGCCACCCAAGTCCTTGTCTTTTATGGAACAGATGTTGGTCGGAAAGGCCCGCTTGGCGGTTATCCGCTAGTTTTTCCGGACCCAATTGGGGTTGACAGGGCCTGGTAAAAAAAGCTACCTTTGCAACCCCCTGAAAGAGCTAACCCCGCTGCCTCGCGGTCGGATGTGTCCGGCCGGCGGCAAAAGCCTGGAGGTATTGTGACATTTCAAGAACTTATTCTCTCCCTGCAAAATTACTGGGCCGGTCAGGGGTGCATCCTTCAGCAGCCTTACGACATGGAAAAGGGCGCGGGTACATTTCATCCGGCGACTTTTCTGCGCGTTCTTGGCCCCGAACCCTGGAAGGTGGCTTATGTCGAGCCTTCCCGGCGCCCCACGGACGGTCGCTACGGTGAAAACCCCAATCGACTCCAGCATTATTATCAGTTTCAGGTGGTCATGAAACCGTCGCCGCTGAATATTCAGGAGCTCTATCTCGATTCCCTGAAAAGCTTTGGTATTAATCCATCCCAACACGATATCCGTTTTGTAGAGGACGACTGGGAGTCACCGACCCTCGGTGCCTGGGGTCTCGGCTGGGAGGTC
>CAZKQY010000203.1:0-7153 GCA_964555005.1 uncultured Syntrophotalea sp.
TGGAGAGCTTTACCGAAAAGCCGGACAAGGAACTGGTGGTTATCCAGGCCGTGATTCACGTAGAGCGAGAGGCCCACAAAAGTATTGTGATCGGCAAAAAAGGCGTCAAATTGAAAACTATCGGTCAGGCGGCCCGTTATGACATTGAACGGATGCTTGGAACCCGGGTATTTCTCGAGCTGTTTGTTAGAGTGGAAAAAAATTGGACTCAGTCCAATCGGTTGTTAAAAGAATTCGGTTATGAATAAAGGGCGGCCTTGTATGCTTGCTGTTTGTTCTCATTACTGTTGAGGGGTTAATTTCGCCATGTCCGTAGTTGCTATTGTCGGTCGTCCCAATGTGGGAAAATCGACATTGTTTAATCGTATTCTCGGCCAGCGTAAGGCCCTTGTTGAAAATGTACCCGGGGTGACGCGTGATCGTAATTATGCCGAGGTAACTCGCTATGATAGGCCTTTTATTCTCATTGACACCGGTGGTTTCGAGCCGGTCAGTGAAGATCGTCTGCTGGTTCAGATGCGCGAACAATCGCAACTGGCAGTGGAGGAAGCGGATGTTATTCTAATGGTGATGGACGGTCGTGAAGGTTTAACACCGTCCGACGTTGAAGTGGCCGCGAGTTTGCGTCGCGCCGGCAAACCGGTTTTTTATGTCGTCAATAAGGTTGATGGTCCTAAACAGGATGATGACACTGCCGATTTTTATTCCCTGGGTATTGAAGAGGTGTATGTCGTCTCGGCTGAGCACGGTAGAGGAGTCGGTGATCTGATGGATGAGGTTCTGGCTGTGCTACCTCATGAAGAATCAGTGATCGGAGAGGATGCTCAGGAAGTGCGACTGGCGGTCATTGGCCGGCCCAATGTTGGCAAGTCATCACTAATCAATCGTTTACTCGGCTATGAGCGGGTAGTAGCCAATGCCACCGCCGGGACCACTCGGGACGCCATCGATACCGTTCTGGAATATAATGAGCAGCGTTACGTGCTGATCGATACGGCCGGTATCCGGCGCAAGGGAAAGGTCAGTCAAAAACTGGAAAAGTTCAGCGTGGTGCAGGCTCTCAAGGGCATGGACCGGGCCCATGTGGTACTGGTGGTTATTGATGCCTCCGAAGGGGTTACCGAGCAGGATATGACCGTGGCCGGCTATGCTTACGAAAAGGGCCGTGCGGTAATTCTGGTGGTTAACAAATGGGACCTGGTGGTCAAGGATCATAAGACCATGGGGCAGTATACCGCTGATTTGCGCGACTCTTTTAAGTTTTTACCTTTTGCTCCCGTATTGTTTGTTTCAGCCTTGAGCGGCCAGCGCACCAATCGGATCATGGAGATGGTCGAGAAGGTGGCGGCGGAGTTTAATCGACGTGCTTCTACCCCGGAGCTAAATCGAGTTTTGAAAGAGGCCACGATCAGTCATGCGCCGCCCATGGCGCAGGGTAAACGGGTCAAGTTGTTTTACATAACCCAGACGGCGGTGCGGCCCCCGACCTTTGTTGTTTTTGGAAACAAGACCCAAGGCATTCATTTTTCCTATCACCGCTATCTGGTTAATCAGCTGCGCGAGACTTTTGGTTTTATAGGCTGTCCTATTCGGCTAGTATTTAAGGACCGAGAATAAATGAGTCTTTCCGGTCGTCTTGAAGATCTTCAGTTGGGGGATCTGTTACAAATCTTAGGTTTAAGCCGAAACGATGGTTTGTTGCAGCTGCATTGCGGCTGTAATCAGGCGGAGTTGGTTTTTAAAGAAGGTTTGGTAGTTTCCGCCTGGCGGCAGGAGGTGGAACCAGCTCGTGGTCAGGGGGGCGCTTCCCTCGAGGCTGTCGATGGGGCCTTGTTAGATCGGGCTCGACGTTTGCAAAAAAATACGGTGCCCTTTCGCACCCTCGACCGTTTGCTCATCGAAGTATTTGGTTTGGCGCAGGAAAGATTCTATCCGGCTTTGCGCTCTGCCATGGTGGCGCTTGTTCAGGATTTGTTCCATTGGGATGAGGGGGGGTTTTCCTTCCAGCAGGGTCTTTTAGCGGAAACCCTTCAATACGCCGCTTGTGGCGAGCATTTTTGTCTGGACACCGGGCTGAATGTGGCTGAATTGTTGTGTGCAGAACCGGTTGTCTTGCCTGCGTCCAGTGATTTTTCGAAGGCGCCGGATCGGAGCGACATGCAAGAAGCGACGAATGAGTCGCCACCCTTTCGCTGTCACGATGAACAGGCGGCGGTTTTTTTGGTTGACGACGATCCTCATATAGCAGTGCTGTTGGTCCAGGCTCTGGCCCAACAGGGGTTGGTCGCCCGTTCCTTTGGCAGCGGCGGTGAACTGCTTAGTGCTGTGCGTTTAGCTTGGGAGGCCGGACGGTATCCGCTGCTGATAATCGATCTGGTCATGCCCCGCCTGCATGGCGGCGGAATTCTTGGCGGCCTTGAATTGCTTGAGCAGGTTCGGTCTTTGCGTACCGAGCAAGTGTGTCTGGTCTATAGCGATTATCCGTGCCCCGAGGTGGAACAGCGCTTGCGTCAGTTGGGGATTAACGAACTGCTGAGCAAGCCGGCGCAACAATCTCCCGTTGCTTCTGATCGTTCTGCCGTAGCGACAGAATTTTGCAACACCTTGGCTGCAAAAGTAGCGGTTTTGCTCGAGAACTCCGTGACGGCTAGCGCAGCCCCAGCCTCTGCAGGGCTTTGTTCTGTTCCATCCGCTGTTGAACCGGTAATGGAACAGACCGTGGCGATTCAAGGGGCCGGAATGGGGGTGCTCAAAGGCATGCTCGATGAATTGCAGACCGTTGAAAGCGGGGACCAGATTATGTTGCTGGTACTGCGCTTCGCTACCGAGATATTGAGCCGGGCCGTGTTGTTTGCCGTTGACAAGGATCGTATTGTTGGCCTCGGTCAGTTCGGTTATGGAGATGCGGAGCATTCTGCGGACGAAAAGGTCCGGCGAATCATCGTTCCATTGATGGAGCCCAGCACTTTCAAAAAAGTTCTCGATCAGGGCGCTGCTTACTGCGGCCCCTTGGGAGAAGTTCAATGGGATACTTATCTGCGGGAGGAATTAGGGCTTTGTTGTAACGGTAAGGTTTTTATCGGACCTCTGATAAGCGACAATGAGGCGGTGGCCTTACTCTGCGGTAATAATAAGGATAGCTTTTGTGGGATAGAGGATTGTTTAGCCTTGGAGATATTTCTTCAGCAGGCTGGGGCAGCTCTGAAGATTTTGCATATGGCCGATAAATTACGCGATCTGTCGGCTCTTTTGGGGAAAACTTTTGACTGTTAAGGCTGCCTTCAGTTGATTTTTTTGCTGGACTTGTCCGCTGGACAAATGCCTTATTGTTGCCATAATTAATTTGGTCTCTATTCGGAAACCATGGATGTACACAGAGCGGTTTTCTTATGAAAAAAAGTAATTTTTATCAATGTTTAGGAATTAATTACTTGCGCTGAGACATAGTTATTTATGCCGTGCCATTTTGCAGGACAGCGTAATGGGGTAGTTTCTGGTTGCTTGAAGAGCGAGAGCCAGGGATGGCTAAGTTACAAGCAAAGGTACGGTTTGAAACCGGGATGAGGGAAAGAGCCGTTTCCGGATTGAAACTGGTTCGTTGCAAATTGCGTTTCTATGTGAGGTAGTTATTCAAACGAATTCACTATTAGGTAAAATGTCAGCTTGTGTTTTGGCGGATCGCCGGGGTACAGTCGAGTAATATCTCGTTGTCTTGTCCACTGCTTTAATGAAGGAGGCAGTTGTGCTGGAGACCCTGTTGGTCTGAGGCCCCAAAAGGAGCTTCCTTGTGAAAAAGAACAAGATTTTGATCGTTGAGGATGAAGAGAGTCTGCTCAGATTGGAAAGTATTCTGTTGATTTCCAAGGGGTATGATGTCATCGGTGTCAGCACTGGCCAGCAAGCCCTCGACGCGGTTTTAGCCCATTGTCCTGATTTGGTGTTGTTGGACATTATGTTGCCGGAAATCGACGGTTTTGAGGTGTGTAAGCGGATCAAGAGCAATCCTGAAACCGAACGAATTCCCGTCATAATGGTCACGGCTAAAAAAAACGGTGATGACATGGCTCATGGTGAGGCCGTTGGAGCTGACTGGTATATCACCAAGCCCTTTAAGTCGGCTATGGTCATCGAAACGATTCAACGTTTTCTGCCTTAATTAATCATCCGGACAGAAGTTACCTGAATCCCGTTATGGCAGTCGACTGATGATTTATTGAATCATCGTTCCCGTCCTCAAGACTTTCCTTTTTGCGCCTGTGGGGGATCAGTTCGTTTTTTGCTTTGTTTCAAGGGGATCCGGTTCCAGTTGACCGAGTTGAGGTGATGGAAGCTCTTTTGGGAAAAGGGTTCTGTGTTTCGTGGACCAAGGACTAATCCTTGACAATAGCCGGGGCGATTATGTTAAATGTTGCAGGTTTGTACGCTCATTTTGGCGATTATTATATTGAACACTCTGAAGGAGGCTGCATTGGCTAAAGAAGAAGCGATTGAAGTAGAAGGCTCGGTTGTCGAACCGTTGCCTAATGCGATGTTTCGGGTCAAACTTGATAATGGGCATGTTGTTCTGGCGCATATTTCCGGCAAGATGCGTAAATTCTATATTCGTATTCTGCCTGGCGACCGGGTTACCGTCGAACTGTCGCCTTATGACCTTACCCGGGGTCGGATCACCTATCGCGAAAAATAGTGGATCTGATGATGGCGCTTTATTTTCGGGATTTTGTTGAATAAAAGACCTTGTATTACCCCGGCATGTCCCGTCAAAGGCTAAAGTTCAAGAGATTTATTCTTTCATGTGACGCCGGCGTTGGCCGGCTTTACTGTTTATATTTGACGACCCCAATGGGTTGTGGAGGAATTATGCAAGAGCGCTACGATGCGGCTGTCATTGAACAGAAATGGCAACAGCAATGGGATGAGCAGCATACTTTTGCGGTGCGGGAAGATTCCGAAAAACAGAAGTACTATTTGCTTGAGATGTTTCCCTATCCTTCGGGGCGTATTCACATGGGCCACGTGCGCAATTACTCTATCGGTGATGTGGTGGCGCGATTCAAGCGTATGCAGGGCTTAAATGTACTCCATCCCATGGGCTGGGACGCTTTTGGCATGCCGGCGGAAAATGCCGCTATTCAGCATGGTACCCATCCGGCTAAGTGGACCTACGAAAATATCGCCCATATGCGTTCACAACTCAAAAAAATGGGTTTTGCTTACGATTGGCAGCGGGAGTTCGCTACCTGTGACGTCAATTATTATCGTTGGGAACAGCTGATCTTTCTGAAGATGTTCGAAAGGGGCCTGACCTATAAAAAGAGTTCCTTCGTCAACTGGTGCGAACCGTGTCAGACGGTGCTTGCTAATGAACAGGTTGAGGATGGCCGTTGTTGGCGCTGCGACTGCGAAGTTGAGCAGAAAGAACTGGAGCAATGGTTTTTTAAAATCACCGACTACGCTCAGGAATTGCTTGATGAAACCTACAACCTTAGCGGCTGGCCGGAGCCGGTACTGACCATGCAGCGCAACTGGATCGGTCGCAGCACCGGCTGTGAGATCGATTTTGCGGTGGACAATTTCGATGCGGTTATCAAGGTTTTTACCACGCGCCAGGACACCCTGTATGGGGCTACCTTTATGAGTTTGGCTCCGGAACACCCCCTGGCCTTGAAACTGGCCTCAGTGGAGCAGAGATCGGCCGTGGAGGCCTTTATCTCCAAGGTGCGGTGCCAGGATAAAACCAAACGGGTCAGTGGAGATTACGAAAAAGAAGGGATCTTTACCGGCGCCTACTGTACCAATCCGGTAACTCAGCAGCGTATTCCTGTGTATCTGGCTAATTTTGTGCTGATGGATTATGGCACCGGCGCTGTCATGGCCGTGCCTACCCACGACCAGCGGGACTTTGAGTTTGCTAAAAAATACGACATCCCTTTGCAGGTTGTTATCCAGCCTGAAGGGGAGACCTTCGACTCGGCAACTATGACCGAAGCCTGGACCGGCTCGGGACAGATGGTCAATTCCGGCCCCTTTGACGGCCTTGCCAACGAAGCCGCCAAGGAGAAGATTGCTGATTATCTGGAGGAGCAGGGTATTGGTCGTAAAACCGTTAATTTTCGGCTGCGCGACTGGGGGGTTTCTCGGCAGCGTTACTGGGGAACGCCGATTCCAATTCTATACTGCGAACAGTGCGGTGCGGTACCTGTTCCGGAAGATCAGTTGCCGGTCGTGTTACCCCAGGATGTTTCCGTCTCCGGTGAAGGAGGCAGTCCGCTGGCCCGCCATGAGGCATTTCTCTATGCCGATTGTCCCCAGTGCGGTGGCAAAGCGCGGCGCGAAACCGATACTTTTGACACCTTTGTCGAAAGTTCCTGGTATTTCGCTCGTTACGCCAGCCCCCATTTTAGCGACGGACCCATTGATCCTTTGGCTGTAGATTATTGGTTGCCCGTCGATCAATATATTGGTGGTATCGAGCATGCGGTCATGCATTTGCTCTATGCTCGTTTTTTCACTAAAGTGTTGCGGGACTTGGGTATGATGTCTATCGACGAGCCCTTTCGTAATCTTCTTACTCAGGGCATGGTTTGCATGGAGACCCATTCCTGCCCCGAGCATGGTTGGTTGTTTCCCGAAGAGGTTATCGATGGCTGTTGCAGTAAGTGTGGCCAGCCGGCGGTACTCGGGCGCATCGAAAAGATGAGCAAATCGAAGAAAAACGTGGTCGATCCCGATCAGCTTATCAATCGCTATGGCGCTGATACAGCCCGACTTTTTTCGCTGTTTGCTGCACCGCCGGAAAAAGATCTGGAGTGGAACGAGCAAGGCGTCGAAGGCTGTTTCCGTTTTCTGAATCGAGTCTGGCGAGCGGTCTATGATAATTTCGACCTCGTATCAGGAGCATCGTTGCAAGGCGATTCTGGCGATCGAGGAAGGGTTCTGCGACGGCAGACCCACCGGACCATTAAGAAGGTTACCGAGGATATCGACGGTAGTTTTCACTTCAATACCGCGATCTCTGCGGTGATGGAGCTGGTTAACGCCATCTACGCTTTCGATGCCAAGGAGCAGTGCCCTGTTGTGGTGCGGGAGGCGCTGGAGGCTGTGGTGCTGTTGCTGGCACCTTTCGTCCCCCATTTCAGCGAAGAGCTGTGGC
>CAZKQY010000204.1:0-2234 GCA_964555005.1 uncultured Syntrophotalea sp.
GCTCGGCTTGATCACCAAGCTGGCCACGAATGCGATCGAGCAGACGATGAGCCAGCAGTTCCTTACTCATCTGCGGCAAATCCTCCACCCTGCCATTCCTATAGATAAGCCGAACCACATTGGTATCACCGGCAAAACCGGCCCCCTCTGCGGTCAGATCGTTGGCCACGATCAGATCGAGATTTTTATCCTGCAATTTGCGCCGGGCATTATCCAGCAATTGGTCGGTTTCGGCAGCGAAACCGACCAACAATCGCTTCCCGGGCAAGCAGCCCAACTCCGCCAAAATATCGGGATTGCGCTGCAGTTCAAGGGTCAAGGTCGACTCGCTTCCCTTCTTGATTTTTTGCGTCTGCCGACAGCAGGGTCGGTAATCAGCCACCGCCGCCGCTTTGATGACGATGGAGCAATCGGGCGCCAGGGCCATAACCGCAGCATGCATATCCCGAGCGCTGACCACCGAACGCAATTCAACGCCAGGGGGTGGTACCAGAGCAGTCGGTCCGGCCACCAGATGCACGCGGGCACCCCGTTCGGCGGCAGCCCGAGCGATGGCGTAGCCCATCTTACCTGAAGAATGGTTGCTCAAAAACCGCATCGGATCCAGTTCTTCCCGGGTCGGACCGGCCGTCACCAGCAGCGTCTCGCCGGCCAAGTCCTGGGGTGTCAGCAGGCGCTTAGTCTCGTCCCAGATCGCTTGTGGCTCCGGCATCTTGCCCTGCCCCTCCCAGCCGCAGGCCAGCATACCGGTAACCGGCTCCAGCATACGGTAGCCCCATTGCTGCAACTGCTCCACATTGCGACGGCAAACGGGATTCTGCCACATGTTGCTGTTCATGGCGGGCACCAACAACGCCGGTGCTTTGCAAGCCATCACCGTGGTAGTCAACAGATCGTCGGCGATACCAGCGGAAAGCTTGCCGATCAGGTTGGCGGTAGCCGGGGCAATCACCAGAATATCCGCCCGATCGGCCAGCGAGATATGACCGATATCCTGTTCCTGTATCAGACTGAACAGCTCGCTGTGCACCGGTCGGCCGGACAGGGTCTGAAAGGTCAGTGAGGTAATGAACTGCTGGGCCGCTGCGGTCATGATCACCGAAACCTTGGCTCCGGCCTTAACATAGAGCCGCACCAGTTCAGCCGCCTTATAGGCGGCTATGCCGCCACACACACCCAACACGATTTCTTTGCCTTGCAGCATAATGTCCTCGGTTTCCCCGTGGGCCACAGATCTACCAGGCCATTAAAGGATATAACGCAGGTGAGGGTTGGTACGTCGTTCCCGACCGATGGTAGTTTCCGGGCCGTGACCGGGACAAACGATAATCTCATCGGGCAAGGTCAGGATCCGGTCGCGCAAAGCCTTCATCAAAGCCCCCTGATCGCCAGAAGGCAAATCGGTGCGGCCGATAGAACCGGCAAACAGGTTGTCGCCGGCGAACAATCGTCCTTCGCCAAACAGACAGATGCCCCCGGGCGAATGACCGGGCACGTGAATCACCTGAAACTTAAACTCACCGAGCTCGACAAAATCACCATCCTGCAATAATCGGGTCGGCTCTGGAGACGGATCGATGGGCTGGCAACCGAAACTCATAGCGTGCGCCGCGCCACCGCGCAGGATGGCCAGATCCGCCGGGTGGATCAGCAGTTCGGCCTGGGTGGCTTCCATTAGCGCCCGGTTACCACCGGTATGATCAAAATGGCCGTGAGTATTGACTATCTGTTTCAGGGTCAAGTTGTTTTCGGCCAATATTTCCAATATGCGCTGCGCCTTGCCGCCGGGATCAATAACCATCGCCTCACCGCTGGACGGACAGCCCAACAGATAACAATTAACCTGCAGTTCCCCCGTTACCAGTGACTTCATCCAAAGAGCCATCAGTTATCCTCCTCATCGAGTTGGGCAAAGAGATTCAAGGTCTTATCTTTTAACTGATCGGCCAGACTGTAACATAGATCTCGATCCTTGGTTGCCGGTTGCCGGCGACGCTTGGCGGGCTCTACCTCTGTAATAGACGGCGTTACCGGTTGCGCTGCAGGCGCTACCGGTTGCACTGAAGGCGTCACCTCGCCCGCAAGGATCGGCTCCTCGCCGGTTTCCTTATAAAAATAGCGGTCATAGATACGATGATAGCCACTCCAGGCGGCACCGTTATCAGGCTCTTTCTGCAGATGGCTCTGCACCCCGTTGATTTTACTGTCGAGATCGTCGAGATAATTGAGAATCA
>CAZKQY010000205.1:0-1855 GCA_964555005.1 uncultured Syntrophotalea sp.
GATCACCGTTGCAATTGCGCTGTCGGTTTCCTTCGTGGTGGCCGTTATGCTCACACCGATACTCTGCAGATTCTTTATCAAGAAGGGACTGCACGATCACGAGGCCGACGCGACGTCCGATAAAAAGAAGAAATTCAGCATCCTTGACCAACTTCAGTCGGCCTACAAAAGTGCCATTACCTATTTCATGGCCAGAAAATATCTCGCCGTTGCCCTTGGGATCTGCGCGTTTGTCGGCGGACTGCTCCTCTTCCAATTCGTTCCACAGCAGTTTTTTCCCACCGCCGAGCGCAATCAATTCGTAATCGACGTCTGGATGGGTCAAGGTTCCCGTATCGAGTCCACCGATGCTGTCATGCGCCGTATCGAACAGCATCTGGCCGGGGAAAAAGCCATAACCCACTACGCCAGCTTCACAGGACAGAGCGCCCCCAGATTTTACTATAATGTTAATCCGCAACAGCCGGATGCCGCCTATGGCCAACTCATCGTTACCACCGAATCGGAGAAAGACACACCGCAGCTGGTCGGAGAACTGCGGATCAGCCTGGCCACGTTGGCGCCTGAAGCGCTTGTTATCGTCAAAGAACTGCAACAAGGGTCGTTGATGGAGGCTCCCGTCGAGGTCCGTATCTCCGGGGATGATATCGCGGTGTTGAAGCATCTCGGTTCAGAGGTGCAGAACATCCTTGCCGCTGTTCCTTTCTCCCAGTTTGTCCACCAGGATTATTACAATGATTCGTACATGGTGGATGTGAATGTGAACAATGAGCTGGCCAATCGCCTCGGCATAACCGAGGCTTCCGTATCGCGATTGCTTGCCGGGGCATTTGACGGTGGTCCGGTAAGTACCTTCTGGGAGGGTGACCGGCCTGTCACGATCATGCTGCGCCTCGACAAAGACTCTCGATCCTCATATGCCAATGTACTCAATACCTATGTGACATCCCAGGTATCGCGCGCCAGCGTGCCCCTTCGTTCCATCGCCACACTTGTCCCGGAGTGGCAAACCAGCCGAATTGTGCGCCGGAACGGGGTGCGGACGCTGACTGTACGCGGTTTTGTCAAGCCGGGTTTTTACGGCGCCGACCTTCAGAAAAAAATTGAACCCCGGATAAAGGCCCTGCATCTTCCGCCAGGCTACAAAATCGCGTACGGAGGCGAAAAATTCAACCAGCACGAGACCTTCCCCCAGATGCTGACTGCCCTCGGGATCAGCCTGATAGCGATCTTCCTGATTCTTCTCGTTCAGTTTAAAAACATATCCGAACCCTTGATCGTCATGTCATCAATACCGTTGGCGTTGCTGGGAGCTGTTTTTGGGCTGGTCATTACCGGCAATCCCTTCGGATTCACCGCCTTCATGGGAATGATCAGCCTGTGCGGCATCGTTGTGCGGAATGCCATTATCCTGATTGACTATGTAAATGAAAAGCTGATCGAAGGACAAACTCTTGAACAAGCCGCCATGGAAGCGGGTGAACGACGGCTGCGCCCGATCTTTTTAACAACGATGGCAGCGGCAGTCGGGGTAACGCCGATGATATTGTCGGGCTCCAGCCTCTGGAGTCCCCTTGCAAGCGTAATTGCCGTAGGGCTGATTTTCTCCATGTTCTTTACGCTTCTGGTCGTGCCGGTACTGTTCGTCATCGTAAAATCACGGTCAGGCAAAATTGCAACTCCTGTAATTGTAATAATGGCGGCCGTTTTGCTTTTGGGTACCGGTAAGGCTTCGGCGGATACACTGAAACTCTCTCTGAATGAAGCTGTCGAGTTAGCGCTAAAGCAAAATTCATTCTTGAAGATCAGCCGCGCTAAGGTGGTCGAAAACCAGCCCAAGGTGTCTTCCGTACGA
>CAZKQY010000206.1:0-6439 GCA_964555005.1 uncultured Syntrophotalea sp.
TTTGGTGGGTCAACAAGGCGTGTCTAAGATTCCATAGCCGTAGCTATTGGGCTTAGACACAACGCAGTTGACGCGCCAAAGAACAAGCAAGATGCGATAGATTATGGGCTACAGAGTATTAGGATTCAATGCTCGAATCCGCACGCCAGAAGTTATGCTTATAAATAATACCGCCATGTCAGTCAGTGCACACGCCTGAGCCTCGAGACCTTTGACTATTGATTATGTCCGGGTATAGTGAAAGTGTGTTCTTTTTTATGGAGCACCCAAGAGAACAGCTAAAGCCCCGGTTGTCAGAATCGCGGGTTGTCTACCGGGGGAAAACAAAATCCCGTGAAGAAGGAGATTCAAAATGGCACTGGTGACTTGGGATCCGTGGAGAGAGATTGAGGATATGTTCGATCGTTACACAAGGGCGGCGGGCAGACCCCAAGCCAGAGGTAAGGACATTCTCGCAACGGGGGAATGGTCTCCCAGAGTAGACATCGCCGAGACTGACAAAGAGTTCGTGATCCAGGCAGAGATTCCTGATGTCAAGAAGGAAGATGTTAAGGTAAATATGGAGAATGGAGTCCTCACTATCCGCGGAGAAAGAAAACAGGAAAAAGAGGAAAAGGGGAAAAAATTCCATCGAATCGAGAGGCAATATGGAGTTTTCATTCGTAGTTTTACTTTGCCTGACAACGTCGATGAAACCAAGGTTAAGGCTGTATTTAAAGACGGCATGCTGAATATTCAGATAGAGAAAACTGAAAAGGCGAAGCCAAAAGCCATTGAAATTAACGTGGAGTAGGGAAAATCCGACATGTCTCTAACCTGAATTAAGTAAGGTCGCGTAAGGCGACTATCCCGCAGCTGAGTTTTATGTTGAGGTTTTTTTCTGAAAATAACCATTTCTGAAACACAGAAACCCCGTTGGGATCACCAGGCGGGGTTTTTTTCATATTGCAGGGATTGTAGGAATGTCCAGAAAAGAGTTCTCCTTGCTGTCGAATAACGAGTGAAACAACTTTTGGGACAATAATCCTATATTCAGACCTTTGTCAAATATAGGAATGCGTGAATTTATTGGTTTTTATGGAGAAGGTGGCCGGAGGTCAAGAGAAAGGCCGGTTGATTGGCTTGCTACTGATGTGATAGACGGACAAAAACTTAGAACTCGGCGGTTTATACGGATTCGCCCATTTACTGTTAGCCGCAAATATTTTCTTATCAGTGATGATGGCGCTGGTGGCATTTATGAGTACGCTACCCGTGCGGAAGCAGAAGCTTGGTTCAACCACGAATGGGAAGATTGGATGGAAAGCCCCTTTGCTGTACGGCCGATTTTGACCATATTTGATAACATTATCGTTTTGGATAACGAGGTTGCTGAAGTCTGCGTCGATGGGACGCCAGTTTCCGCTCCTTGGAAAAAAACCGAGTGGTAAAGATTCTGGTCGGTTCGCCTCGTCCCATCCCGATGAGCTTGGTCTTCCGTAATTCCACGAAATTGAGCACGCAATTACTACTCATCTGGTTACGAAACAGGAAGTATTTCAGACCTATGCATGGTAGAAGGCTGGACTGATTTTTGCCGTAAGAAAAAAGATGAGTAATGGTAGACTGGGACCTGTAACGAGAATTTTTCGTTGGTCGGTCAAATCGATTGCGAATAATTCAGCGGTAACAGATGCAGGTGTTGCGAGCAGCTGATTTCAGGCACCTGCGGCGGCCTCCCCTAAAAGACAAATTTTTACCCCCCAATTCTATTACCAAAAGGAGAAACGATGCCTGTATTACGATTCGCCAATAAGGATCTTATGCCAGCGCTGGGACTTGGCACCTGGTTATCCGAACCAGGAAAAGTGTATGAGGCGGTAAAGGTTGCAATAAAGAGTGGATACCGTCATATCGACTGTGCGCCGATTTATGGGAATGAACCAGAGGTGGGCAAAGCATTTCAGGAAATATTTGATGCCGGAGATGTAAAGCGTAAAGAGGTTTGGGTAACATCCAAACTCTGGAACAACGCTCACGCACCGGAAGACGTGAAACCAGCGCTTGAAAAGACACTTGCCGACCTGAAGCTCGAGTATCTCGATCTATTCCTGATTCATTGGCCTGTGCATGTGGTTAATGAGGTGGCGTTCCCCACCGAAGCTGGGCATTATATTGCGTACGAAGATCTTCCGATTCATGAAACCTGGAAGGCTATGGAAGAACTCGTAGACACCGGATTATGCAGGCATATCGGTGTCAGCAATTTCTCTATCAAAAAACTTGAGGGATTGATGGCGAGCTGCAGAATCAAGCCTGAAATGAACCAGATCGAGTTACACCCGTATCTGCAACAACATAATATGCTGAAATTCTGTGCGGAAAACGACATCCACCTCACCGCCTACGCCCCGCTCGGTTCACCTGCCAGGCCACCGGAACTTTCGGGCGATTCTGAACCGGTTTTGCTTGACGATCCGATAATTGCAGAGATTGCCCAGCAGCACGGCTTTACCAATGCGCAGGTGCTTCTTGCCTGGGCTATCAACCGTGGAACCGCAGTTATACCGAAATCGGTAACCCCGGCGAGGATAGAGCAGAATTTCGAAGCAAAAAAACTCTCCCTCAGCCAGGCTGATATAGATACTATTAACAGACTTGATAAAAGCAGAAGATATTTATTAGGTGATTTCTGGACCGGGAATGGAAGCCCCTATACCCTCGAGAATATTTGGGACGAATAAGACGAGTATTGTATGAAAATAATGTTCCCGTCTTGACCTCAGGCGGGAACATGATCCAGCTGTCAGTGAACAGAAGTGGACCCCATAATTCGGACAGCGTGTTAAGGTGGATTGCCAACCACTGACGAAGAAGTATATAGGTGTAGTAGTCGCGACCTGATCTGACTGTTGCCGGTTTTGCGGAGGTGTCTGTCAGGTCAAGTTCAGTCTACGAGCTTTTCCTGCCAGATACTCTTGCCGTCTTCAAGCGTCTCCATTGGCGTCCTGCCACAACACATCTTGCCTTGATGTGTTCGTTCATTATTGTAATAATACAGCCAGGTGTCCAGATCCTCCTGCAGCTCCTCAAGGCTGGAGTAGAACTTTTTCCTGAAGGTGACCTGGTAAAACTTCTGCAGAATTGTTTTGAGGAATCGTTCGCAGATTCCGTTTGTCTGCGGGGTTCTGGTCTTGGCTTTGGTGTAGTCGATATTATTGACGGCCAAATAAAGCGGATAGTCATGACTTTCAACTTTTCCGCAATATTCCGTGTCTTGGTCTGTTAGGATTCGCAGCATCGGCAACTCTTGCTCTACGAAGAACGGAAGAACCTTGTCATTGAGCAAATCGGCGACCGTAATCGGTGTCTTGGTGCACTTACGAATAGAATCTACCTTTCCTATAGTTTGAACGCACATTTGTATTCTGCTGTTGAAGCAACTGAAAACGATTCTGCTCCCGTCCCCGAGCCATCAACCATCCTCCTTTTCGGTAGTGGACTGGCAGGGCTGGCTTTCTGCAGGAGAAAGAAAAAGTAAGAGTTGAGTTTTTTGATACCGTAAAATATGCCTACACATTGAAGCGGGGGCAGCGATGGCTCCGCTTTTTTGTCTCATAAATCAGGACTTCCCTCCTGTATTCGACTTATTTCGATTTGAGGAAGGGAGCACTGGGTTAGTGCTTCCAATATTGCAGGATTAAGTCAAGAGTTCAGTCGTCTCACAAATCACCATCCATCATACACTGAAAGCCCGCCTGGTTCGCCTGGCGGGCCTTTCTGATATTACGATTATTTTAAAACGCGCCCGGTAGGACTCGAACCTACAACCCCCAGATCCGAAGTCTGGTGCTCTATCCAGTTGAGCTACGGGCGCCCGAGGATTTCCAGACATTTTAACAGATGCTTAAGTTTTATTCAAAAAATAACGGTTTTCAGACCATCGAACGGCCCAATTTGTTTCCCCAAGGTTGGGCTGTTTTATATTTTGTCCCAAATTGTTTATCAGATTATCTAAAATTTGTCAGGCCCAAGAAAGGGGGCAAGGGACTTGTTTCTGACCGCAACAAAGCAAAGCAAAGCATAAAAATCAGAGTCCGTGATTAGCGCACCCCAAAAAGCCTCTCTTAAGAACAAGGGAGGCTCTTTTTTATTTATCGGCCAACACCTTTGGTGAACCTTTTAGGTTGTCCTGCCGGGTTTTTATAATTCAGCAAGTGTTTTTCCGATCAAGGAGCAGGGCTGCAGGCCTGTAGAAAAAACAGGGGATAGTTTCGTATCTGCCCTTTGGCGTCGGTTTTTTGCATGGTATGGCTGCGGTAACAGTGCTCGATATTCAATCCGAGCTGAATAAGGGCCGTGGCCAACTGCTGGCAATCGAATCCGTGATGCCCTTGCATCCCGTCCTGATGAAAGGAACCGTCTTCGGTTTCCAGGTCGCCAATGCACAGGGTGCCACAAGGTTTTAACAGCTGTACAAGTTGCGCCAGCGTCTGTTCTACGTTGATCACATGGTGCAGCGCCATGTTGCTATAAATCAGGTCAAAGCGTTCATTACCTTGGGTGATCGTCGACAAGTCACCCAGTCGAGGATGCATGTTGGTTATGTCCTGTTGATTGATTTTTTTCTGCAATACCTCAATCATTCCAGGTGACGTGTCGAGTAAGGTGATCGCTGCGACCTGGTGTTGGAGTTCCATACTCACCAGTCCGGTGCCGCAACCGAACTCCAGCAGGTTCATGGCCGGATGCAAGGGTACATTCTTTTGTACCTGGGCGGCAAAGACCTGGGCGATTTTTTGTTTGCCAGCGTGTTTATCCCAGTCTCGCGCCTTGGCGTCAAATTGTTTACTGCAGGTCATAGCAACATCCTGTGCTGTGGCTTTCAATGACGGAGCCATTGTTTTTTTAGAAGTACATCCTTAAATGAAACCGGGTTTTCTTATTCTTTCGGGTTGAGACCGTACTGATTAGACCCCGGCTGGCTGTCCATCACCATAAAAACCAGCAGCACAATGCCGCCGACGATGGGAACCAGGCCTATCAGCAACCACCAACCGCTACGGTTGGTATCGTGCAAACGACGAACAGCTACTCCAAGGGATGGCAATAGAACCGCCAATGAGTAGAGGGTGGAGAGCAGACCCAGGCCTGTTTCGCTCCCCATGCCGAGGATGCCTTCGATAATCATCAGGGCGATATAGACCAGCACGCTGAACAGGGTGAACATCCAATATTCTGTACGGTGGGCGCGGCCTTGAAAGACGAAATACTTTTTCAAAACATCCAGATACCAGTGCATGGTTTTCTCCTTTTGTGTGGGGTTTAAGTTTTTTGCTCCACAATTAACTGAGGTCATGGTGACCTCGGTTGGGTCGGGTCGTTGGCTGATTCAAATTTAAAGTTGCTGTCACCGCCGCCGATGGCCGCGCGGATGCCGAACAATAGGTAGCCCATGGCGAGGAGGAAAAACCATAGCCAGGCCAGGGGCACCTCGACGGCCGCTGCGTCGAGCAGGGTGCCGATGATGATCGCCGGAGTGATGGCGACCACGCTCATTCGCAGCAGAGCGTCGAAGGGCAGTTTGCCCTTGCATAAGATGGCCAGCAGCAGGCCGATGCAGGCGTAGAGCAGCACCTGGACGATGCGATAGGCAAAGGAGCCAAGGGTGCACAAGGGGTAGAGCATCGGCGCGGCCCAGGTTTTGGCTATGTCGAGCCAATCATAGATTTTCCCTTGATCCAGAGTATAGCGGGAGATAGTCTCGAAACTGAAAGCGCGGGTTTCAATGGCATTTTTTTTAAAAACAACCTGCCGGGCAGTCACCAAACCGCGGGCATCGGTCTGCTCCAGTGAGGTAATGGTGCCGGTGGTGTCGATCACGACCAAGGCTTCCTCAGTTTCCGGGTCGTGTATGGTGTAAGGTTGGGGAAGGTCGACAAAGGCCTGGCCGTCAATGATGGTAATATCCGGGATCTGCTCGATGACCAGCGGGGCCTCTTCATCAACAAAGAAAGCAAAGGATCTGTGAATTCGGATGGCGCCGGGAATCCAGCAAAGAGCCAGCAGTAACAGCAGGTAGCCGAAGGCAACTCCCCGCCAGCGCAGGGCAACATCCCGGTAGAGGGCCCGGGAAAAGAAGGCCAGCGGTGGGATCTGCCAGATGTGGTACTGTTTCTCCGTCTTCAATTCGAAACTCCCTGGTTGCTCAGCATGAATAAACGGAAACCGGTTAAACATCCTGGGTTGCCGAAAGAATTATGCCATCTTAACGGGGTCAAGACAAGAACCGGCGTGCTTGGCGATGCTTTTATTTTGGTCAACTCTCACGGTTTTGTTATCGCCTGATCCTGGTCGATAAACAGTTTCTCCCCCTGCAGGGGAAGGGTTTCTGCCTGTCGATAACCGGCCACGGTGATCAGTTGTTGCAGGCTGGCGATGCGCGCGTGAGGATGGGGGT
>CAZKQY010000207.1:0-4657 GCA_964555005.1 uncultured Syntrophotalea sp.
GGCGTTGCCCGAGCTTCGCCGCAATTGCCCATGCCGCTGCCGCCGTAAAGAGGCGCGTCGCTGTTCAGAATTTCATCCCAGATGCCTTCCCGGGCGACCCCGATCCGATAATTGGTGCGAGGAACAGGGGTGAAATTAGCGACGCAGACGAGGTCGTCACCCTCCTGTCGGGAGCGACGCAGATAGGCGAGAACCGATTGCTGTTGGTCCTGGCAATCGAGCCAGGAAAAACCCTCCGGCGCGAAATCGACCGCGTGCAGGGCTGGTTCCCCGCGCAAGACCGTATTCAGATCCCGAACCCAGCGTTGCAGCCCCTTGTGCGCAGGATCGTTAAGCAGATGCCAGTCAAGGCTCTGGTCGTGGTTCCACTCCGCCCGTTGACCGAATTCGCTGCCCATGAAGAGCAGCTTCTTGCCCGGATGGGTATACATGTAACCGTAGAGGAGCCGTAGATTGGCGAATTTCTGCCAGTCGTCGCCGGGCATCTTGCCGAGCATGGACCCCTTGCCGTGCATCACTTCGTCATGGGAGAAGGGCAGGAGAAAATTTTCCTGGAAGGCGTAATGCAGGCTGAAGGTGATGTGGTGGTGGTGAAACCGGCGATAGAACGGATCTTGTCTCATGTAGCGGAGGCAATCGTGCATCCAACCCATATTCCACTTGCAGCCGAAGCCGAGTCCGTCGAGATAGGTGGGGCGCGAGACCATGGGCCAGGTCGTCGACTCTTCGGCCATGGTCAGGGTGTCCGGGTGTTCCCGGTAGATGAGTTCATTGAAACGTTTGATGAACTCGACGGCGGCAAGATTTTCCCGGCCGCCGTACCGGTTGGGAACCCATTCTCCCTCCTTGCGGGAATAATCGAGATAGAGCATGGAGGCCACGGCGTCGACCCGTAGCCCATCGACGTGATATTTCTCAAGCCAGAAGAGCGCGTTACTGAGGAGAAAGTTACTCACTTCCTGTCGGCCATAATTGAAGACAAAGGTGCCCCAGTCGCGTTGTTCGCCCTGTCTGGGATCGGCGTGTTCATAGAGATGGGTGCCGTCGAAGTAACCGAGACCATGCGCGTCGCGGGGGAAATGGGCCGGTACCCAGTCAAGGATGACGCCGATGCCGTTCTGATGGAGGGTGTCGACGAGGTACATGAAATCCTGGGGGGTGCCGAAACGACTGGTGGGCGCATAGTAGCCAACCGTCTGGTAGCCCCAGGAAGCGTCCAGGGGGTGTTCGCACACCGGCAGCAACTCCACGTGGGTGAAGCCCATTTCCTTGAGGTACTCGGTGAGCCGGGGGGCCAGTTCCCGGTAGCTGAGCCAGCGATTGTCTTCCTCGGGCATCCGCATCCAAGAGCCGAGATGCACCTCGTAGACGGTGAGGGGCGCATCAAGCCGATGTCGCTTGCCGCGGCTTGCCATCCACTCGTCATCCTGCCATTGGTAGTCGGATATATCACAGACTATTGATGCGGTGGCCGGTCGGATCTCGCAGGCGAAACCGAAGGGGTCGGTTTTTTCCGCCGTGTAGCCGGCGTTTTGCGAACGAATTGCGTACTTGTAGCGCGCCCCGTTGCCCACACCTGGAACAAACCCTTCCCAGATACCGGAGTCACCACGAATTTCGAGGAGATGCGCCGATTCGTCCCAGTCGTTGAAGTCGGCAATCAGCGCCACCGTCTTGGCATTGGGCGCCCACACCGCAAACCAGGTGCCCGGTTCGCCGTCCCTTTCACCAACATGAGCTCCGAGCTTTTCCCAGGATCGGTAATGGGTTCCTTCGATCAGGAGATGCAGATCGAAATCGGTCAACCCTGTGTGGACGTTGGTCATGTGTATCACTCCCGGAATGTTCCCTGGTGTGAATAATCAATAAAACCGATAATCCCGGCTAGCGGGATATGAAGCAGGTCGGGGCGGTTGTTGAACTTATACTGAAGCTCGCAAAAGGCCTTATCCAGAAGGAAGGCGTCAAGTAGGTCGCTCCGGGCTGGACCAGTGGGCAAAAAGGAGCCGCCCTCGGCGGTCTTAAAGTAAGCGGAAAGGAAGGTGGCCGCGACCCATGACTCCCAGGAAAGCGCTTGCTGTTTGACTGCGGCAGGATCCGCTGCGGCGATGAGAGCCGTATGTGCCGCAGAGCTGAAAGAATGGAGCATTCCTGCTACATCGATCAGGGGGGACTGTTTCCGTCGTCGCACGGCCAGTGATCGGCTCGGCTCCCCTTCGAAATTGATGAGCAGGAAATCATCCCGGGTGCGCAGCACCTGGCCCAGATGATAGTCGCCGTGACAGCGGATGAGTTTTCCGTTGATACCACTCAACTCCGGCAAGCATTGGAATCGCTGCAGGAGAGCGGGGCCGGCGGCGAGAACCTCGTCCGCCTGGGTCTTCAACTCCTCGGATAGACTGGCCGACTGATTGGCCAAAAGGTTGAGGCTTAGCTGTGCCTGGGTCGTAAAGGCATCAGTCAGGGTGGCAAGGTATTTCGGGGTGATGGGTTCGGGGGTAAAATCCTTATTCCGTTTTTCACGGGAGAGCGCCAGGTGAAACTCGGCGGTGCGGGTGCCAAGTTGCTCGATCGCCCTCATAAAGTCGCCGAACTTCGCTTCAAGGACAGCTGGAAGAGCCTGCTCGGCGAGCTTTAAGCGCGCTGCCGTATCGGTCATCCGGTGCGCATAGAAGGTGGAGGGAAACGTTTGCTGGCCCTGCAGAAAGGCGCTGAGATGTTCCATGGTGAAGGCCCAGCCATCTCCCTGGTTTTTCTCAAAGACCTGGAGCATGGCCACGGTCGATCTCGGACCATCAGATGGCTGATAGTCGATGGCGCCCAAGACCGGAGCCATATGAGTAAAGCGGGTACTTTCGGTGAGATACTGGCCGATCTCCATGTCTGGACTCGGCCCTTCTTCGACTCGACGGAAGTTCTTAAGAATGTAGGTGTCGTCGAGAATGATTGAGGTGTTGCTCTGTTCAACGGCCATGCGGCGCACTTCAAGGACTTCCGCTTGCCGTTCTTTTTCCCTTGGCAAGCCTTCACTCCGATAGGCGATGAGCCGTCCTTTGGCGAAGGTGGAAAAACTTCGGCCATTGGCTATGAGGATGAAGAGGTCGCAGCAAGAAGTCCGATCCGAGAGGGCATCAAAGAGAACCCCTTTTTCTCTGGATGTGGACACCCGGCAGATGAGGCTTTCCGGGATTTCATCAACCAGGGTGTCGACCATTTTACCCCTGGCGATCTTCAGCGGCAGCGAATAGACCTCGTTGCTCCCGTCTTCGTAGGTAACCGAGACAAAGACAATAAAAAATCCCGCCCCCAATTTTGTCCAGTCGGTGATGCGCAGGGCCGAGATGACTTGTGCCTTGCCCCTGAACCAGCGTTGCCGGGGCAGGTAGGTGAGGAGCACATCCTGCTCAAGCTGGTAACGGTATTCCTGGTGCATAAAATTATCCCAGCTGTCGCCCAGGTTAAGAGAGGGGAGACTGCTCTCTGTACCTTTAGCGCCGCCTTGAACCTTGATTGGTTTGGCCTGCGGTTCGAGCTTGAACCACATGAAACTGTGCGGACCCAGGGTTAGAAAATAGGGCAGATCGCCGATCATCGGGAAGTCGGTGCGGCCAATAAGTTCCACTGGTGTCCAGCCGCGAAATTCGGAGAGATCGAGTTCCACCGGTTGGACGAATCGTGACAGGTTGGCCACGGCCAGGATCACCTCACCTTTGTATCGGCGGAGATAGGTGAGCGCCGCCCGGTTTTCCGGTTTTAAAAATTCGATAGACCCCTGTCCAAAGGCCTTGTACTGGTGACGAAGCGAGATAAGGCGTTTCATGAAATGAAGCAGCGAGGATATGTTGCGCTCCTGGGCTTCCACGTTCAACCCCTGGTAGCTGTAAACAGGGTCCATAATCAGCGGCAGATAGAGCTTGGCCGGGTCAGCCTTGGAAAAACCGGCGTTTCTGTCCGCCGACCATTGCATGGGGGTTCGCACCCCGTTGCGGTCGCCGAGATAGATATTGTCTCCCATGCCGATCTCATCCCCGTAATAGAGCACCGGGGTACCGGGAAAGGAGAAAAGCAGGCTGTTGAGCAGCTCGATCCTGCGCATGCTGTTGTTGACCAACGGCGCCAGACGACGACGGATGCCGACATTGACGCGCATGCGGGCATCCGTGGCGTATTCGCGGTACATGTAGTCGCGCTCCTCGTCGGTTACCATCTCCAGGGTGAGCTCGTCGTGATTGCGCAGAAACAAGGCCCATTGGCAGTTGTCCGGAATGACCGGGGTGCGTTTGAGGATTTCGGTGATGGGGTGGCGGTCTTCCTGGTGGATGGCCATGAAGATGCGTGGCATCAGCGGAAAATGGAAAGCCATGTGGCATTCGTCACCCTCGCTGTCGCCAAAATAGGGGCGCACGTCTTCCGGCCACTGATTGGCCTCGGCCAGAAACATGCGATCCTCATAATTGTGGTCGAGTTGGCGACGGAATTCCTTAAGCACCGCGTGGGTTTCGGGCAGATTCTCGTTATTCGTCCCTTCCCGGACGCAGAGATAGGGCACCGCATCGAGCCGCATGCCGTCCACCCCCAGGTCGAACCAGAAGCGCATGACCCGGCAGACGGCTTCCACCACCCGGGGATTGTTGAGATTGAGGTCGGGCTGGTGGGA
>CAZKQY010000208.1:0-2302 GCA_964555005.1 uncultured Syntrophotalea sp.
TACCCCGTTCATCCCCTATGGCACCGATAACATTGCAGGTTGCTCCGTGAATAACGTGGGGCTTGTAGCCAAGACCGCGAATCCGCTGTTTGACCTCCAATAACTGCTCCCGGTTGGTCCCGGGCTTCATGACGATGATCATCTTTGTCTCCTTCTGGCGGCGCCTTCAAGCCAGATGGTCTGACTTTAAGACGCGAGTTATGGCTTTCCATTCGACTAAGCCGCACCCTTTTCGCCAATAAAAAACAAAAAGAAAACCACGGCGCCGAAGTTTGGTCTGCCCGTGGTTGATGTTAATCGGTAGATTGACGACTGTCAGTTACGTCAACGGACCTTCACCTTGGGCAGACGACCTAAAAAATAAGCCGCGCCAAAAGCAAAAACCGCTAAAAAACTCACAAAAAACCTGCATGTCAATACTCCGTAAATTTATCCTACGCTTCTCTTCTAACAGAATTACCGACGAATAGCAAGACCTGCACGATCTCTGACTGAGCCGGAACAACGCAGACCCTGCTTTAGCGACACACGTTCACTGCAACCGATGCAATCATATCAAAAAGAGCCGGGCACCGAGCTATCAACCCGCTAACTGGTATAGAGGGCTTGAGCAAAGCTATCCAGCCAATGATGAACGTCATTACGACGAATCTCGTTGCGCATCAGCTTCATCCGCCGCCGCCGTTCGTCAGGCTCCATGACATAAGCCCGATAAATGGCATCGGCGGTACTTTCAATATCATAGGGATTAACCAGCAGTGCTCCCTTGCCGAGCTGATCCGCCGCGCCGGCAAACTCGCTGAGAATCAACACGCCGTTGTTCTCTACCGAACTGGCGCAATATTCTTTAGCCACCAGATTCATACCGTCCCGTAAAGGAGTTATTAGAGCTATTTCCGAGGTCCGATAACGGGCCAGCAACTGAATGCGCTCGAGACTGCGGTAGACATAATAAATGGGGTTCCAACTGGACCGGCCGAAGCGGGCATTGATGCGGCCGGCCAGTTGATCGAGGCTCTCTTTAAGGTTCTGATACTCGGGCACAAGGGTACGGCTCGGCACCACTAACTGCATCAGACTGATCTTTTTAAGGAGCTCGGGATATTTCTCGAGGGCTCGCTCAAAAGCCAGAAATCGTTCGGGAATTCCCTTGGTATAATCAAGGCGGTCAACCCCAAGTATCAGTTGCCGACCGCGTAGATTCTCGTGCAGATACCAGGCAGCATCTTCCACCTCTTTAGAGCGGGCACCGCTGTCAAATTCGGCGTAATCGATGCTGATCGGAAAATGCCCGACCCGCAACGTACGCCCCTCAAAGCGCAATATATCATACTGCCGTTTGCGGCTGACCACCTCGACTTCACCCAGCAGCGAACTTGCCGTATTCACAAAGTTGCGCCGGTCCCGCTGGGTCTGAAAACCGAGGAGGTCGTAGGCCAGCAGCGAGCGGATCAATTGGTCCTTCCAAGGCAAACGACGAAAAAGATCTGGAGCCGGAAAGGGAATATGCAAAAAATAACCAAGAGGTTGGGGCATCCGCAAGGCCCGCAGGTGATCGCCCACCCCGATCAGTTGGTAATCATGGACCCAAACTAAATCATCAGGCTTTGCATGCTCGGTCACGACCTGAGCGAACCGTCTATTAACATTGAGATAAACCTGCCAGTTTTCGTAAGAAAACTGGCAGAAGCCAAGCAAATCGTGAAACAGCGGCCACAAGACCTTATTGGAAAAGCCTCGGTAATATTTTTCCACCTCATCTTCCGAAAGAGGCACCGGCGCCAGAGAGTAACCGTTATCCCGGGTAAAACTGGACAACAGCTGATCCAACGGAGCTTCGTCGCCGCAACCCGGCCAACCGATCCACAACCCCTTCTGCTGCCGCATAACCGGAGCAAGGGCCGTCACCAGACCACCGCTTCCGGGGGTAATCTGCCATTCTTCCCCCCGACGCTCCACAACCACCGGTAAACGATTGGA
This sequence comes from uncultured Syntrophotalea sp., assembly GCA_964555005.1. Classification (GTDB taxonomy): domain Bacteria; phylum Desulfobacterota; class Desulfuromonadia; order Desulfuromonadales; family Syntrophotaleaceae; genus Syntrophotalea_A. The sequence continues at coordinate 1,981 of CAZKQY010000208.1, forward strand.
TACCACCAGTAAACGCCTTTTTTTCTCTTGGGACATACTTTTGTCTCCTAACCCTAAACTGTATAGGCCCGAACTACAGACCGAGTTCCATGCGGCCCTGGGTTCCGCTTTGCAGTCCCAGCAACATGGTCAGGTACTCCCGCAGATGGCGGGTGATGAGATAATTCTCGCCGACGAAGCGTTGCGCCCGCTGACCCATCTCCTTGAGCAATTCACGGCGATGAAGCAAATAACGGATACGCAATGCAGCACCCTCCGGCGTTCGCACCAGAAAACCGGTGTAGTGATCAAAGACCTGCAGACGAATGCCGCCGGTGTCACC
>CAZKQY010000209.1:0-6304 GCA_964555005.1 uncultured Syntrophotalea sp.
TTGCTTAAATTGGGACGAGTAACTTGAACTCATAGGACACACCTCCATTGTCAGACATAATGCCTGAATTTGTGTGTCCGGGATAGTGTAGCCACTTCAGCCCTGTTCTTTGTAAGAAATGCATGTAATATCAACCACCTAAGCCTTGGCCGAAGGTTTGCACAGAGGTTCGTGGCACGCCCATGGGTGTTGTGCTGTTACCGTTGGTTCCCAAATTTTCGGCGTTGTTGTTGGTTTTCGCTGGGAATAAATTGCTTTATCTGTGAGCCCTGGGGCTTATTTTTCAACGGGAAGGGGTTGATGCGAAAAATTTCTTCTGTGATTCCTGTGTACAATGAAGAGGATAATCTGGCCAAGCTTTTTGCCGAGCTCAGGCCGGTAGCCGAAGGGCCGATAATTCTGCTCTTTACGCTTCTGCCTTACCTGATCGCCAAATTCTTTGATCGTGAACCCCGGCGAGTATCCAGCTTCCGGGAGATTCGGCTCGGCAGCCAAGGGCAGCGGCGTCAGACCGTGGCTAGCCCGGTGGATATGGTGCCTAGCGTCCTCGGTTTGATTGGTCTGGAAGATCCCCATCAGTGCTGGGGCGAAATCTGTGCGCTGTGCCTGCGACGGACAAGGGTTTCGCTTCAGGAGGCGAAGACCATATGGCTTTGATTGAAGGAAATCAGGTTTTGGTCTTGGCCCCAAAGGGCCAGCCGAGCTTGTATCGTTATGATCTGGGTCACCCGCCTGCCGCAAGCCAAGATCTTTATGCGAGGGAAAAGGATCGGGCTAAAGATATGGAAAAACGCTTGCGGGCTTATGTGGAAACCGGCATATTGAGTCTGCGAGCTCACCATTTGGGGTTGCCGGAGGAGTCTTCAGCAGATAGGGTGCGAGTGGTGAATCCATAGTTTGAATCGTGGAAGAGAGAAGTGAAGTGAAGATTAAACTGATTGCCAATCCGGTGGCCGGCGGTGATGCTCGAAGCAAAATAGAGCGAGCGGTGCGCTGTCTGCAGGCCGCGGGCGCCGTTGTTGATTTGACCTTGACCCAAAAGCGCGGTGACGCCATGCAGGCGGCCGCTCTTGCCAAACAGGCCGATTTCGACCGTATCATTGTCGCCGGCGGTGATGGCACCCTCAACGAGGTCGTTAACGGCTTGGCGCCATCGACCATCCCGCTGGCTTTCATCCCTTTCGGCACCACCAATGTATTCGCTCTCGAAGTGGGCATCCCTTTCGACGTGGAGCAGGCCTGCGTTGTGGCGTTGCAAGGTTTGGCCCGACCGGTTTGCCTCGGTATGGCTGGAGATACCCGCTTTTTGCTCATGGCCGGTATCGGTTTTGACGCCGAGGTGGTGAAGGGGGTCAGTCTGCCGTTGAAGCGCCGAGTGGGTAAATTGGCCTATCTGGTCAGTGCCCTGACGGTTTTGTGGTGCCCGGTTGCCGATACCATTAAGATTATCGACGAGCAGGGCCGCTGTTATCAGGGGATTTCCGCCATCATCGGCAACGGTCGCTATTATGGCGGCCGTTTTTTCATTACCCCGCAGGCCTCGCTGCAGGACGATACCTTAGAGGTCTGTCTGTTCCGTCGCCGGGGGCGCCTCGGCTTTTTATTCAGCATGATCAAACTGGTTCTTGGCCGGCCCCTTGCCGAGAGGGATGCCTGGCGTTTTAAGGGGCGGAAGCTGACGGTGACTGGAGCAAAGGCCGCGATTCAACTCGATGGCGATTATCACGGCTATCTGCCGCAGACCTTTTGCGCCGCTTTTGGCGAGTTGACCCTGATTTATCCAAAATCATAACCGAGGGAGCACCTTGCCTGTTTTCAGCCCTTCTGGAATAACGGGTTCCTCAGTCTGTACCCTTTTGAAAAGGAGAACCTCTTCCGATGAGCTTGTTGCCCGATTCCTATTTGTCGCCCTTGCATCTTCCCTTCAATAGCGCCTGTTTGCAGCAGCGCTTTGAACTGCAATCGCCCGATGCCGACCCCGGCGGGGAGGCGGGTGTGTGGCTGTTGCTGCGCAATGGTGAATTGTGGATGCAGGGTTCCGTGGTACAGCCGGTTCTGCCCGATAACCTGCCGAGGGGTATGCTGCACAAAGGGGGTGAGCCCTTGTATCTCGGGACCTGGGACGGACAGCCCTGCCGCTTGCTGGAACTGGAGGCGGCGGCTATGCTGCCGGCCGAATGGATTGCCGTGGAGCTGTCGGACTGGTATGGCCGGATCCCCATTGAGCCCCTGTCCCTTGGCGGGGCCGCATTGCAGATTCTGCATTGGGAGAGAAGCAGCCGTTGTTGCCCTCAGTGTGGCGGCAATGCCCAGCGGCTGGCCGGGGAGTGGGGCAAGCGTTGTCTCCAGTGCGGTTGGGTGTTTTTCCCCAACGTGCATCCCTGTGCCATCACCCTGGTCAAGGGACCGGGCGGAGTATTGCTGACTCGCAAGGCCGAGTGGCCAGCCGGGCATTACAGTCTGATCTCGGGCTTCGTGCATTTCGGCGAGTGCCTGGAAGAGGCGGCGGCTCGGGAAGTCAGGGAAGAGACAGGCGCCGAGATAGCCAACCTGCGTTACGTCGGCAGCCAGTGCTGGCCCTTTCCCAGTCAGTTAATGGCTGGATTTGTAGCCGATTATGCCGGCGGCGAGCTGCGCATCGATTATCAGGAGCTCGAGGATGCTCGCTGGTTCTCGGTCGATAATCTGCCGGCGATGCCGCCGCTGCGGAGTATCTCTCGGTACATTTTGGATAATTATTTGTTTGCCTGAGACGGGCTTCTCGGTGTGGTGGTATTTTGATCTGCCCCGCAACTTATCCATCAAGAAAAGGCCCTCTCTTCGGGGAACGTCCCCGCCACAATCAAAAATAAGGTGTGTTTTTTGGACTATTTAATTCCAAAAGGCGCTTTCTCGAGGCTGTTTGACATTTCATTGATTTTTTAATACAAAATCACAGGTACTTCCGGTTCAATTAATCTATGCGGTTATCTTTTTGGATTTATATTAAACGGCGACCTTGGATAACGGGGGATATGACATGTCAGCGAAACTAGGTCTTTTTATTGAATTTTCAGTCGGCTTGTTTATGGCCGGGTTCTTGTTAGTCGTTTTTTCGGGCTGCGAATCCGAACCACCTGTACATAAAATGAGTCGTGATGAATTCAGATCATCCTGCAATCCCAAGGGGATTTGCAAGGGCAGTGCGGGTGCCTCAATGATAGCTGATGGCTATGACGTATGTCTCTGCGTCGATACTGGCAAGATATACCGTAAGCTGAGTTTAAGCGATCAATCCTATTTTAAGACCAGCATCGTCAATCAGAAATGGACCGGTATTCGGGCGGGAACTAAAGTTTCTTATAATGATGGGGAAAAAGGAACCGTGGCAAGCAATGTCATTGGTAGCGAGGTGCGCTTGAGGATTGAGAATATCTCCACAACAACCCAACATATACAACCTCCGTTCTATCTGGTCGGCGAAGATGAATTGCCGATACAGGAGTTTTATATCAAGGAAGACAAATTAGCAGGTGACCTTCCGAAGCAAGGAATTTCGTTGAAGTCGAAGGAAGTAATCGAGATCACTTTTGCCAGTGCCATGGGCTCTGCGGATGAGTACAAGCACTCGAATGATTTTTATATCGCCGGTCGCTGTTGGAAATTGCAGCTTGAACCGTTTAACGTTAAGAGTGTCGACTACGAGTAATTTTAAAATACCGCCGGCCTGATGTACGGGGATTCGAGACTGTCCTGAATCGCCTGTTTGAAAATAAGGCGTTGCAATCAATACCGCGAAAATCAAGGTGCTGTTGAAAAAAGGCATGTATATGAAGTGGATGCTGGTTTTTGTCGTGTTGGTTTTGTCTGGAGCACCGGCAATTGCCGGGCCATCTTCGGACGAATCCGCAAAGTTGTTCGACTTCGCGATGCAGGGAGATGTCTCCGGGGTCTTGTCGGCGTTGAATGGCGGCGCTGATCCGAATTCAAAACATACTTCTAATAACATATCCCCGCTGTGGGTGGCGTCGGAAGCCGGTCACTCAAAGGTGGTGCGCCTGCTTTTGAGTAAAGGTGTTGACGTCGACGGTGAAAATTCCAGTAGCGGCACGACGGCGCTATGGGTCGCTTCACAGAACGGCCATGCCGGGATTGTCGCCCAGCTCTTAAACGCCGGCGCGAAGGCCAACCCAAAAATGAAAAGCACAGGTGTGAACGCGCTGTGGGTGGCGTCACAGAACGGTCATGCTGAAATTGTTGATTTGTTGTTGGCTGCAGGCATCGATCCCAATTCATGGGACCGCATCAATCGCCGTACCGCCCTGTGGAAAGCTTCTCAGAATGGTCACCTCAATGTGGTTGAACTGCTCTTAAATAAGGGCGCTAAGGTCGATTCGCTCCACACGCCTAATCATACCACCGCCCTTTGGATGGCATCCCAGGGTGGCCACGCCGAGACTGTCAGACGACTTTTGGAAAAAAATGCCGATGCGGAGATAAGGGATGCCGAATTTAATGCAACCGCGCTTTGGGTGGCATCTCAAAACGGGCATGCACAAGCGGTCAAATACTTGTTGGCAAACGGTGCCGAGGTTGATGCCCGATGCAAAAAAGCCGACGCCACCGCCCTCTGGAAGGCCGCCTATGAAGGGCACGGGGCTGTTGTTAAACTGCTGCTGGAAAACGGCGCCGATCCCAATGTCAGGAACACCAGCAAGGGCACGACGCCGTTTTTTATCGCATCCGCCGAGGGACATGCAAAGGTCGTTCAGTTGTTTATTGCCCATGGTGTAAATGTCGAGGTCAAAGACGCGGACAATGGCACCACCGCCCTATGGGCGGCGGCGCAAAATGGTCATGCGGGAGTAGTTCAACTGCTGCTGCAAAACAACGTAAATATTAACGCCAAGCATCCCACAGAGGAGACAACACCGCTGTGGGCGGCCTCCCAGAATGGCCACACGAAGGTGGCTCAACTTCTTTTGGCAAGAGGAGCGGCGGTGGATGCAAAGCGGCGCGGTTTTGGTACAACCGCACTGTGGATGGCGTCGCAAAATGGCTTTGAACAAATAGTTGTGCTGCTGTTGAAGCATGGCGCCGATCCGGAGGTAAAACGCAAATCAGACGGCATGACACCTTTATTGATGGCTTCCTACGGCGGCCATGAGGGGGTCGTGAAACAGCTGTTAGACAAGGGTGCTGATGTGAATATTCAAGCGACTTCCGACGGCGCAACTGCCCTTTGGATAGCGGCCGATAAAGGTTGGGCAAAAATTTCCGGATTGCTGCTTGAAAAAGGGGCGGATGCAAACGCCAAGGGAGGAAGCTACGGTGCAACCGCCCTCTTGGCGGCAGTGGACCAGGGACAGGTCCTGATCGTGAAACTCCTTATCGAGCATGGTGCCGCTGTAAATACGAGCACTATAATCAATCATGCGGTTTGGACACCGTTGAAACTGGCTAAACAGCGGCAATTAACGCAGATTATCCGCATGCTTCAAAGGGCTGGTGCTCGGTGATGACAATTTCGTAAATGACGTTTTGAAACGGACCAACCTGCACCGTCCTTTCGAATTTACCCTTGCCGATGTCATCGCGTCGGTAAGTCCAACAGCTTCTTAGGGTGATGTGCTTTTCAGTTTAGATATCGCAGACTTCTTTGAACCTCGTTGTTTAGACCTTTCATATCACGTCCGTTTCATGTCATATCTCCTGAATCTACGATAAACCGGGCAGATGTTGTGCTGCAAATCCGGACTGTTTTCTTGCTTCCAGCAAGGATTCAAAGTATAAGGTGCAGTTGCAGGCAATAGCCTATCAGTTTTCCTGCTTCAAATTACGACATTACGCCGAGCAGAGCATCGCTCTGATCGAGGGATATACCGAACGCTTCCAGATTTCGAATTTTACGCAAACTTGGGATGCCGACGGGAACCGTGAATAAAATCGCCAATATCTGCAGGTTCTGAAACAGGTTCATGCCGGGGTTGAAAGCTCATGTATCTAAGACCTTGAAACAACTCCAATAGCGGAGGGTTGCTTTGAAAAGTGAAGATGTACCCCAGGACAAGGCCCTTTTCGGTGAGTGGCACGAGATCTGTTACGCTCTGGATCGGGATGGGAGTTACGTGCTGGCTCCCAGTGCCGGCTGGGATCCTTCCAATGTGGCCAATTTGCAGGCCTGGGAGACAATTTCTGAAGAGATCGGCCGGGCGCTGGAGGCGGTGTGGGCCGGCGAAGCCAGCCCTCTGGTCTTTCATATGGCTCGCTGTCAGATGGATGTCGGTCTGCTGGCTAGTTACGTACAGCTGGCGCGCTGGCGGGT
>CAZKQY010000210.1:0-8956 GCA_964555005.1 uncultured Syntrophotalea sp.
AAAGCAAGGCTGGCGGGTTGACCGAAAAGCTTTCGGTATTATTATGAATTTGTTCGATATCGCTATTCTGCTGTTGCTGGCCGGCTTCATTCTCAAGGGGCTGTGGCGCGGTCTGCTGCGGGAGTTATGCTCACTGTGCGGTCTGTTCGGCGGGGTCTTTCTTGCCGTGCGTTATCATGCGCCGCTGGCAGAACTGCTGATGGAAAGCGTCTCCTGGCCGTCGCAGTTGTGCGTGGTGATTGCTTTTGCCGTGCTGCTATTGCTGACGGTGATCTTTTTCGGCCTGCTTGGTTTTGTGCTGTCCCGTTTTGTCAAGCTACTGTTTCTTGGTGGTTTTAACCGGGTGGCCGGAGCATTGTTCGGCCTGATTCAAGGCGGTTTATTGCTGACTCTGGTTCTCTACGGCCTTAGCGTCAGTTCTTTGCTGCCGTCACTGAATGGTTTGTTTGAAAAGTCTCAGCTGACACCGCCTCTGGTTCGGGTTGGCGATATCCTGCTGCATCAGGGCCGCCAGGTGCTTCAGTCCCATGCCACGGACAAACCGCTGGTGGATGCCGCCGGAAACAATGTTCAAGTGCCAGAGAGCCGATGAGTAAAGAAACCCTGCGGGTACTTGAGTACGATAAGGTTTGCAGCCTGCTGGCTGGTTTTACCTCCACTGTACCGGGGCGCAAGCTGGCCTTGGAACTGCGGCCATTACCGGAGAAAACTGCGGTTGCCGAGGCCCTGGACGAAGTGAGCGAAATGTGTCAGGTGCTGGAACAGGTCGGCCGGCCGCCGGTAGGTGCCTGCTGCGATCTGACATCGACGCTGCGTCAGCTGCATACCGAGGGGACCTGGCTGCCGGCTGAACAGTTGCTGGAAGTGCAGAGCAGCCTGGATGCCGCTAACGACTGTCGCAAGTATCTGGCTGAACGACCCCAGTGGCCCCTTTTGTCGGCTCTGGGCGCCGGTCTGCAACCTTGCACTGCGCTCCGTCGCGAACTCGGTGAAAGTATCGGCCCGCGGGGAGAAATTCTCGACAGCGCTTCCTTTGAGCTGGGCGATCTGCGCTATCAGTTGCGACGTCTGCGCGAGCGCGTCCGCAAGATACTCGAAGAGCTGTTGTTGTCCGACCGTTATGAAGGCGTCTTTCAGGACCGGCTGGTGACCGAGCGCAACGGACGTTACGTGGTGCCCGTTAAGGCCGATCATCGGGGACGTCTCAAAGGTTTTGTGCACGACGAATCATCCAGCGGTCAGACCCTGTTCGTCGAGCCGACATCGGTGCTCGACAAAAATAATGAACTGCAGGCTTTGCAGCGGGCTGAACAGCGAGAGCTGGAACGTATTCTGCGCCGACTGGCGGATGGTGTGCGACGCCATAGTGAAGAGCTGCGGGACAATCAACGGATTCTGGCACGGCTTGATTTGCGCGCTGCTGCGGCTCGTTTTGCCCGCTTGAGCGACGGGGCTGCTCCGCAGCTGGTCGACATTCCGCTTATTGAATTAAGGGGAGCTCGACACCCGCTGTTACTGTTTGAAACCGATGGTACTCCGGTACCGGATCAGGTGGTGGCCATCGATCTGTTGTTGGCGGCGGATAAAGACACTCTGGTCATCAGCGGCCCCAATACCGGCGGCAAGAGCGTTGCGCTTAAGACCGCGGGACTGTTGGTGTTGCTGGTCCGCTCCGGGCTGCATGTGCCATGTCGGTCCGAGAGTCGGCTCTATCTGTTTGAAGAGGTCTTCGCCGATATTGGCGACGAACAGAGCATTGAACAGGGTTTGTCGACCTTTTCCGGCCATTTGAGCCGTATGCGGCAGATTCTACAGCAGGCCAATGGTCATTCGTTGGTGTTGCTCGATGAGGCGGGCACTGGCACCGATCCGGCTGAAGGCGCCGCCCTTGCCATGGCGATCCTCGACGAATTGCGGGGCGTCGGGGCCAAGACCTTGGTGACCACTCATCTCAATCTAGTCAAGGGCTATGCTCTGTTGGAATTGCGGGTTGAAAATGCCGCTGTGGAGTTTGACGAGCAAACCCTGCAACCGACTTATCGACTGCATTATGGTATTCCCGGTGCGAGTAAGGCCTTTACGATTGCTCGCCGACTAGGCTTGGCTGAGGATTTGTTGGTCAGGGCCGAGGGTTACCTTGGTGAGGGTGAAAAGGCCGGACTGGAGCTGATCGAAAAGATCAACCAGCAGCAACAAGTTCTGTCCCGGCGACTGGAGGAGGCCGAACAGCTGCAAGGCCGGGCGCGCCTCGAACGGACCAAGCGCAAACAGTTGCTGGAAGAACTCGAGGGACAGCGGCAGGCTTTGCTGGACAAGGCCCGTAAGCGTGGCGAAGGGCTGGTGCGGGAGGCCGAAGATAAAGTCAAGCGGCTGTTTAAGGATCTGCGGCAGGATGTGCCCGATGTCGCGGCGCAGGCGCGTATGACCGGGGAACTACGGCAGGTGCGTGAAGCGTTGCGGCCCGCCTCGATAGCTAAATCCCAGTCTATCGCGGCACCCAAGGAAGTGGCTGTGGGCGAATTATTGCGCATTCCTGCTCTGGCTAGCGAAGGTGAGGTAGTGCGAGTTTCTGGCGGTCAGGTCGAATTGTCGGTGCAGGGGAAAAAACTGCGCTTGTCGCTGAGTTCTTTGGAACAATTCCAGCCTCGTCGTTTTGCCCGGCGCAAAAGTGACGGTGGCCAGGTGCGTAGCCGAGTAGAACGGGATGCCGTCCATAGCCGTCTGCTGTTGATCGGTAAACGGGTCGATGAAGCCTTGGGTTTACTCGACCGTTTCGTCGATGACGCTCTACTGCAGGGCCTGTCTGAGCTGGAAATCGTGCATGGTTGCGGCGAAGGCATTCTGCGTCGGGCCGTGAGAGAGTTTCTGGCGGGCCATCGGGAAGTGGAGGCCTTCCACGCTGCCGATCTGGCAGGGGGCGGCGACAATGTGACCATTGTTCAGCTGAGGATGGTATGACGGGAAGAATTGGTGAGGACAAGGTTCAGGAAATTCGCGAGCGTATCGACATTGTCGAGCTGATTTCCTCATATCTGCCGCTGAAGCGCTCGGGAGCCAACCATCTGGGGCTGTGCCCCTTTCACAGCGAAAAGACACCGTCCTTTAATGTTAATGCGCCACGTCAAATCTTTCACTGTTTTGGCTGTGGAGTCGGCGGCGATGTCTTCTCTTTTGTCATGCGCATGGAGGGGTTGAGTTTTCCCGAAGCGCTCCGTCGTCTCGCCGAGCGAGCCGGGGTTGAACTTGAAGAAGAGCAATTGACACCGGCTGAAGAGCAGCAACGCCAGGAACGAGAGCGACTACTGCGGGTCAGTGAAGTGGCAGCGGCTTTCTATCATCAGCAGTTGCTCGACGATCCCCAGGGGGCCGAAGGCCGTCACTATTTGCGCCAGCGCGGCTATGAAGGGGAAACAGTTCGAGAATTTTGCCTAGGTTATGCCCCCGACGGTTGGCAGGCTCTGGCCGAGCATCTGGCAGGCAAGGGCTTTGAACCCAAATGGGCTCGGGATATCCTTGGGCTGGTGCGGGCCGGCCGCGATGGGCGCAGCGATTACGATTTGTTTCGCCGGCGACTGTTGTTTCCTATTCAGGACAGTCGTGGTCGGGTGGTGGCTTTTGGCGGTCGCGTGCTGGACGATAGCTTGCCCAAATACATTAATTCGCCCGAGTCGCCTATTTATCATAAGGGGCAGATTCTTTATGGTCTCTACCAGGCTAAAGAGGCGATGCGGCGTAGCGAGACGGGGATTGTGGTCGAGGGGTACTTCGATCAGTTGGCCCTCTATCGGGCCGGTTTTCAGAATGCCGTAGCTACCTGCGGTACGGCTCTGACCGTTGAGCAGGCGCGATTACTCAAGCGCTATTGTAAGCAGCTTCTGCTGTTTTTTGACCAGGACAAAGCGGGTCGCAAGGCGACCTTTCGCGCCATGGAAGTTCTTTTGGCCGAGGGGTTATCTGCATCCGTGGTAGAACTGGCAGCCGATGAAGATCCTGATTCTTTTCTGGCTGGTCATTCTGCCGAGGAGCTGCAGGTCATTTTTGATCGGGCGCGGCCGGTGTTGCAAGTATTTCTCGATTACTGCTTAGTGCTTCACGGTGACAGTATAGAAGGTAAAGTGCGAGCGGCCGAGGAGATGCTCGGTAAATTGCGCCTGCTGTCGAGTGAGCTGGAGCGGGATCTTTATCTTAAGGAATTGGCCCAGCGTACGGGGCTCGATGAGGAATTGCTTAAAAAGAAGGCGGGGGCTCGGCCAAAGATGGCATCGCCTAAAGCAAAAGAGGTTTCATCGCAGGCTGTTTCAACCTCACAGAAACCTTTTCGGCGGGGGATTGTCGCTAAGGGTGGAGAAAATAAGATTCAGGAATGGCTTTTGCATTTAATGATGATCAACAGCGAGATTCGTAGCCAGGTGGCAGAAGCGACGCCGGCGGACTTGTTCAGCGATCCTGATCGGCGCGCTATTTCCATGGCTTTGATCGCCAATAGCGACGAAGAAGGGCGATTGGATGAAGATCGGTTGCTGAATGGCTTAAGTGAAGACCAAAAGGCAATTTTATCGGGTATTATTGGTAAAGATGATGAAGCCGTTGCTGAAGATCCTGCTCGAATTTTTGTAGATTATAAGAAAGCGATGGAACGGGAGCGTCTTAAGACTCGCAACCGGATTTTGCAGGATCGGATTGAGCAAGCAGAACGGGACGGAGACTGTACCGCGCTGGCGGCCTTGTCCCGCGAAAAGCTCGATGTTTCAAAAAAGATCAAGCTAAGTTAAATTATGACGCTCTGTTTAGACATGCAATAACCCTATTTCCGGTCAATGGAAATCGAGAGGAGAACACACACACATGTCCAAGAAAGCCGGCATGGAAGAGGTCCAGCAACTTATCGACCTCGGTAGAGAAAAGGGTTACCTGACCTACGATGAAGTCAACGACATCCTGCCTGAAGGGATGGTGTCCACTGACCAACTCGACGATCTGATGAGTATGTTCGGCGAGATGGACATCGAAGTAGTCGACTCGGAAAGCAAAGCCTCTGTTCGCCTTAAAAAAAAGACGGGCAGCGCTAGCGACGATGACGACGATGAGGATGATGACGATGACGAAGTCGAATACGCGGCGGGTGTGCTAGGGCGGACCAGCGATCCGGTGCGCATGTACCTGCGGGAGATGGGACAGGTCTCTTTGTTGACCCGGGAAGGCGAAGTAGAGATCGCCAAGCGGATCGAAGCCGGAGAAGCTCAGGTGACCCGGGTTATTATGAAGACACCGATTGCCTTCAAGGACGTGCTGGTTCTCGGCGACAAACTGGCGAAAGATCAGATTGGTGTGGCTGAGATTACCAAGGAATTCGAAGTCGAAGAGGGCGCTGAGGTTGAGGCAAAACAACGCAACCGCACCTTAGATCTGATGGCTAGAATTCGCGAGAAAAATGAGCAGCTTATGGCTCTGCGTGAGCAGCATGCCGTAGCCACCAAAGAACAGAAAAAAGACTTGCTGGCCGAGGAGCGCGAACTGACGGCCGTTATCGGCGAGTTGATGCGGGAGATTCGCCTCAAGGATTATCAGGTCGATAAAATCGTCGATCGGCTCAAGGAACTGGCAAAACAGGTCAAAAAGGGCCTGGCCGAAGTTAGCGCTTGCGAAGAAGAGTTGAGCCGTCCCTACCGCGACATTAAACGTCTGTTGCGCCGCATGCGCAAGAGCGACGAAGATGCCCTGCAGGTCTCCGAGGAGCTCAGTGCTCCCATCGATACCCTGCTGGTGGTAGAAAAACGGCTTAAGAGCGCCCAGCGCAAGTTCAAGCGGGTTGAAGAAGAGTCTGGCTTTGCCCCGGAAGAGTTGCTGGCCTCCCTGAAAGATGTGCAGAAGGGCGAGTGGCGAGCCAAAGCGGCCAAGTCCGAACTGGTGGAGGCCAACCTGCGGCTGGTGGTATCCATTGCTAAAAAATATACTAACCGTGGTCTGCAGTTTCTCGACCTGATTCAGGAAGGCAATATCGGCCTGATGAAAGCTGTCGATAAATTTGAATATCAGCGGGGCTACAAATTTTCCACCTATGCGACCTGGTGGATTCGTCAGGCCATCACCCGCGCTATTGCCGATCAGGCCCGCACTATTCGCATCCCGGTGCATATGATCGAAACCATCAACAAGTTGATTCGCACCAGTCGGCAGCTGGTACAGGAAATCGGCCGCGAACCGCTGCCCGAAGAGATTGCCGAACGAATGGAGCTGCCCTTGGAGAAGGTTCGTCGGGTACTCAAAATTGCCAAAGAGCCCATCAGTCTGGAGACCCCTATCGGCGAGGAAGAAGATTCCTCGCTTGGCGATTTTATTGAGGATAAAGGGGTTGTTTCGCCTCTGGAGGCGGTTATCACCAGCAACCTTTCGGATCAGACCTCACGGGTTTTGTCGACCCTGACGCCCCGGGAGGAAAAGGTTCTGCGCATGCGTTTTGGTATTGGTGAGAAATCGGATCATACCCTGGAAGAGGTTGGACAGGATTTCGCTGTTACCCGTGAGCGAATCCGCCAGATTGAAGCCAAGGCGCTGCGAAAGCTGCGCCATCCGAGTCGGGCCAAACGTCTGAAAAGCTTTGTTGAGACCACCTGAAAGTCCTTGACAGACGTAGGGCAACGTCCTAGACTTAAGGACTGATTTTCGGGCCTATAGCTCAGTTGGTAGAGCCACCGGCTCATAACCGGTCGGTCCCAGGTTCGAATCCTGGTGGGCCCACCAAATGGAAAAGCGATGAGTCTAGAACTCAGTATCTTTTAAACAAAAAAACGAAGTTCCGAGAGTGCAACGAAGACTGTTGCACTCTTCGTTTTTCACCCCCCCTCTAGGGCATGAATCAAAGCATCGTTCGCATTCACGATTTGGTCGGGCTACTTAATGCCCTTTACCCACCGGCCCTCGCCGAAGGCTGGGACAATGTGGGACTCCAGGTTGGCGACCCTCGTGCCCAAATCAATAAAGTTCTGGTCTGCTTGGACCCTTCCGAACCAGCACTGCAGTACGCGTTGGACCAGGGAGCCGAAGCGTTGCTTTGCCATCATCCCCTGATTTTCAAACCTTTGTACCATCTGACCCCCAATGATGAAACGGGACGTATTTTGTTCTCTGCAGTGCAGCAGGGAGTCGCTATTATTGCCGCCCACACCAATCTTGATCGTGCGGACAACGGTCTCAACGATTGGTTGGCTGCTGCCCTCGGGCTTAGGGAATATCGGCCGCTGCTGGAAGGTGACGATCCCTTGGTTAAGCTGATCGTTTATGTACCTGCGGGCTATGAAGGCCAGGTGGCCGAGGCCCTGTTTAAGGCCGGAGCCGGTCAGATCGGTAATTACGACAGTTGTTCATTTCGAAGTGAGGGGATCGGCACCTTCCGCGCCAATGACGGTTGCTCTCCTTTTATGGGGAAGGTCGGAGAACGGAGCAGTGTTCGGGAACTGCGGCTGGAGACAGTGGTCCCGCAGGGATTGCTAAGCCGTGTGGTCGAATGCATGGTTCGGGCGCATCCCTATGAGGAGGTTGCCTACGATCTGGTACCCCTCGCCAACCGCCGCAAGGAGGTCGGCCTGGGGCGCATAGGTTGTTTGACGCAGACGACAACTCTGGCAGATTTTGCTACAACGGTTAAAGAGGCACTGCAAATTGAAACGCTAAGGGTCGTGGGAAACAATCAAGGGTTGGTCACCAAGGTCGCTGTCTGTGGCGGTAGTGGCGCTTCGTTACTGAAAGAGGCTGCCCGGCAGGGGGCCGACGTGCTGGTGACCGGAGATGTAAAATATCACGAAGCCCGAACCGCAGCCAGCCTTGGATTGGCCCTCATTGACGCCGGACATTTTGCCACCGAACGTTTGATGGTCGGTCATTTGGCCAAGGTCATGGGGCAGGCGGCTGCGGCGCGCGGTCTGAATATAGAGTTTTTAGAGATGAAAGGGGAAAAGGATCCGTTTAAGACGGTCTGATTCCCCTTTTTTTTCGGGCATTTGGGCCCCGAGAAAGGTAAGTAAGGAGAAAGATGGGAGGCAATACAGTGGACGACCAGATGATACTGCTTAAGGAATTGCAAGGGCTTGACCAAAAGCTCAATGACATTGGTCAGGACCAGCGTAAGCTGGAAACCGAGCGCCAGGGGATCGATACCGAGGTGGTGCGGATTCGGGACATGGTGGCGAGTCTTGAAAGCTCAATCGCCGAGCTTGAGGGGCAGCGCAGCCAGTTGCGCTTGGCCCTCGACCAGGAACAGGCCAATGTTGAGAAGTCCGAAGGGCGGTTGCCGGAGATTAAGACCCAGAAGGAGTATTTAGCGGTACTTAAGGAAATCGATACGGCCAAAAAGCTTCAAAAGGATCTGACAGACCAGGTTGAGGCAAAAAATACCGAGATCGCCGCTTTGACAGAAGAACAAGCTGAGAAGGAGCTGAACCTGGCGGAAATGGAAGCGCAGATAGCTACTCGCTGTGGTGAGATTGAGGATGCTCTTAAGGCCTTTGAGAAGTCCTGCAACAGCCTAGTCAAAAAACGGGATAGTCTGCTCAATCCCCTGCCGAAGGCTATGAAGAGGAGCTATCGGTTGCTCATGGAGCGGCGTGCTGGTGTCGCCATTGTTGAGGCGCGCAACGGTGCTTGCCTCGGTTGCAATATGCACTTGCCGCCGCAACTTTTCAACAGCCTGTTTCTGACCAAAGAAATTAAGACTTGTCCCCATTGCAGCCGAATGCTGTTTGTGGTCAAGGAAGACTGAGCAAGAAAGTTAAGTGGTCGGACAAGGACAGATGATCGCCGGTCCGCATAGCGGACGGGAGGAAAGTCCGGGCTCAGCAGGGCAGGATGGTTCTTAACGGGAACCGGGGGTGACCCCAGGGATAGTGCCACAGAGAGAAGACCGCCCTCATGGGCTTCGGCCTAAGAGGGTAAGGGTGAAAGGGTGAGGTAAGAGCTCACC
>CAZKQY010000211.1:0-2322 GCA_964555005.1 uncultured Syntrophotalea sp.
AATATCGACCGTGCCCATATAGATATGGCATTTAAGCCCGACCAGAGCGGCAGCTGTGGCCAGCGCGACGCCATGTTGACCGGCACCGGTTTCGGCGATTAACACCTTTTTCCCCATCCGCTTGGCCAGCAGGGCTTCGCCCAGGCAGTGATTGATCTTATGTGCCCCGGTATGGTTCAAGTCTTCGCGTTTCAGGTAGATTTGTGCGCCGCCGATTTTCTGGGTCAGGTTGCGAGCGTAAAACAGAGCGCTGGGACGTCCCACGTAATGTTTGTAGAGTGCTTGCAGTTCGTTCTGAAAGGATTCTTCATCCTTTATTTTCAGGTACATGGCGGTAATCTCGTCCATCACTCGCTGCAGCATTTCGGGGATGTAACTGCCCCCGTATTCGCCAAAATAACCCTGTTCATTCGGTAAAGATATGCCATTAAATTTACTGTTCATGTTTTTCTCCGCAGGTGGTTTGTGACATCTGGTGGGCCACCGACCCGTTTAGTTTCAGGATTCTGGCCCCAGGTGTGGTTTTGTGCAGACTGATGCCCTGTTTGATGCAATGCAACGCCGGAATACCCCTGGTGAAGGTCATGGAGTAATTACCAGCAAAGGGCGCTCTAACCTATTTGCTAGTGAATAATTCTTTGAAAAACCGTGCCATTTGCTTCTGGCCGGTGATGGATGTAAAAACAGCGACGACATTCTTTACAGGATCTATTTTTTCCCCGATGTTTCTTTACCAAAGAATGTTTTTGGCTAGAATATACAGCAGATTGTCAAGAAAGCCAAAAGATAATCAGTGCAGAGAAAAGGTTTGAGCTTCTGTCCGGAAAAATGTCAAAAAGCCCCTTTCAACACGATGTCCGTTGCGTCTTGCAGCAAGTCTTAGGGCAGCACAAAGGCGGGGTATTTTCAGGTGCAGGAGGGTTTTTAATCTGCCAGGGCATAAATTGGGGTAGCGTTAAAAATATCGGAGATGGAGAAACTATATACCAAGAGCATATCGGACATTTTTATATTGGCTTTAGGAAAGTCCATTTGGCAAGCCTGACCTGGAAGCCTTTCGGAAGATTGACAATTGGCAAAGTTTGCCACGAGTTGAATCTTTAAGTCTAAAAGAGGAGAATCTTATGGCAACGATGAATATTTCGCTACCGGATCAGATGAGGCATTGGGTTGAAGAGTGTGTGCAAAGCGGAAGATATGCTAACGCTTCCGATTATGGACGAGACCTGATCAGGAAAGACCACATAAAACTGGTACAATTACGGCAGGCTTTGATCGAAGGTGAAAATTCTGGACCCTCAAGTGGTTTGGATATTGGGTTTCAAGTTTGCATCTGATTTAAGTAGGGAAGGGTTGGTTCAGTCATGAACGCTGATGGGATGGCGATAATAAAAAAAAGGGTTACGGAAAAATCCGTAACCCTTTCATATTTGGTGGAGCTAGACGGGATCGAACCGTCGACCTCTTGAATGCCATTCAAGCGCTCTCCCAGCTGAGCTATAGCCCCGTGTTTGTGAGGTCCACTTTATAACAAAGGGGGCGCCGGACTGTCAACGTCTTTTTTTACCCTTTTGATGAATGTTCGGTTGCCAATGAAGCCGGGGCATTTGTGGTGCTGCAGCTATTATCTCTATGCAGCCGGTTGGGCTGTACGAAACAAGGTCAGCAGCATCTTGAATCGTTGGACGGCATCCAAGTGGTGGGGTACGCCGCCCGGCATGAGAATCAGTTGACCGGCCTGGACGGTAATCGCTTTGCCGCCGATGGTGATCTCGGCCTGACCGTCGAGTATCTGTACATAGGCATTAAAGGGCGAGGTGTGTTCCGAAAGTCCCTGGCCTTGATCAAAGCTGAAGACGGTCAGGGTGCCGACCTCGTCTTGTTGCAGTGTGCGACTGACTACGGCGCCTTCCTGATAATCGATCATGGCGGCTAGTTCGGTGGGGGTGGCGGCAGGCATGTTGGGCTTTTGTTTTTTAATAGTCATG
Source organism: uncultured Syntrophotalea sp. (assembly GCA_964555005.1). Classification (GTDB taxonomy): domain Bacteria; phylum Desulfobacterota; class Desulfuromonadia; order Desulfuromonadales; family Syntrophotaleaceae; genus Syntrophotalea_A. The sequence continues at coordinate 1,989 of CAZKQY010000211.1, forward strand.
GTGCTCTCCATAAAGAAGTTTCGTACAGGGTGCTAGGTCTTGTAGAATGACGCACTAGGCCTTGTAGAATGAAATTTTTGCTTGGGCATCTTTCTGTGTTAAAAACAATGTTATCAAAGAATGCCTCAGGGCCAGCTTCGCAGCGTTGATCTTAATCAATAAATGGTTCTTTTTGGTGGTGGCAGTGTATTAAATAAAAAACGCCCTGCCGAGAAGGGCGGGGCGCTTGATAAATAGGCTCTTTTTATAGGATGCAGGAGCCCGTCAAGTCGGACAGTCTCTTAGGCCGCCACCAGTTTTTCGGCGTCGAGCAAGATTTTGACCGACTCGCCCA
>CAZKQY010000212.1:0-4639 GCA_964555005.1 uncultured Syntrophotalea sp.
TATGCCGAGCTGCTCCAACGCCGGGACCAACTGCCTTACGAAATTGACGGCATGGTGGTCAAGGTCAACCGACTGGCCCTGCAACGGGAACTGGGCGAGAAGACCCGCACACCGCGCTGGGCCATCGCCTACAAGTTTCCGCCTCGCCAGGCGATCACCACCATCGACGATATCCTGCTGCAGGTCGGCCGCACCGGGGCCATCACCCCGGTGGCCCAGCTACGTCCGGTGGAAGTCAGCGGGGTCATCGTCTCCCGCGCCAGCCTGCACAACTGGGACGAAATCGCCCGCCTCGATGTGCGCATCGGCGATCAGGTGGTGGTGGAACGGGCCGGTGACGTCATACCTGATGTGGTGCGGGTATTGACCGATAAACGCAAGGGCGACGAGCGAGTCCTGCCCCTGCCGACCAGCTGCCCCGTATGCGAAGGACCGGTCAGCCGCCTCGAAGGCGAAGTGGTTCCCCGCTGCCAGAACAGCTCTTGCCCTGCCCGGCTGCGAGAATCCCTTAAGCACTTCGTAGCCCGCCGGGCCATGGACATCGACGGCCTCGGTCAACGCACCATCGATCAATTACTGGAGCGGGGTCTGGTCGCCGACTTTGCCGATCTCTACCGCCTGCGCAGAAAAGATCTGCTGGCTTGCGAACGAATGGGCGAAAAATCCACGGACAAACTGCTGGCCGCTATTGCTGCCAGCAAGGAACGCCCCCTGGCGCGCTTTCTGTTCGCCCTCGGCATTCGTCAGGTCGGTGAACATCTGGCCAAGCTGCTTGCCGCCCAGTTCGGCACCCTGCAGGAACTGGCCGCAACCGACCGCGAACAACTACTGGCCCTGCACGAAGTCGGCCCCCAGGTGGCCGACAGCGTGGTGGACTTTTTCGCCAACCAACGCAACCGACAATTACTGACCAAACTGCAGGAATTCGGGGTGCGCCCTCAGACCGGAGAAAAACAAAGCGGCGGGCCGCTGGCCGGCAAGACCTTCGTCTTTACCGGCACCCTGGAGATCTTCAAACGCAAAGAAGCACAACAATTGGTCGAAGACCTCGGTGGCCGCGCCTCCGGTTCGGTGAGTAAAAAAACCGACTATCTGGTAGCTGGCCGGGACGCCGGCAGTAAACTGGGCCGAGCCAGGGAGCTGGGCGTCAACGTTCTTTCCGAAGAAGAGTTTCAACAGTTTCTGGCGGGGATCGATAACGATGAACAGGATTAGAATGGCCGTGCTGGTAAAGGGCCAGGTACAGGGAGTCTGTTTCCGCTATTTCACCAAACGTACGGCCCAGGCACTGGAGCTCACCGGTTGGGTGCGTAACCGCATCGACGGTGCGGTAGAGGCGGTATTAGAGGGACCGCAAGACGCGGTCAACACCGCCCTTGAAGATCTGCGCCAAGGGCCGGCGGGGGGTTATGTCAAGACCCTGCATGCCGAGCAGCAACCCTATCGGGGAGAGTTCGCTGGTTTTGAAGTAAGATTCTAAAACAACCTCGCGCTCGTTCGCTTCACTCAATTAAGCCGCAAAGTCGCAAAAAGGTACAAACCCTGTTTTCTTGGCGTCTTTGCGGCTTCGCGTAAGACACGCCTTTCACCTCTCCTGCAAAATCACTCCTCTTCCTCCCGCAAAGCCAGGCTCTCTTTATACACCTCGCTGCCGGACAGACCGTAGACTTTAGCCACCTGTTTAGCAATCTCGCGCATGGGCAGGTCCGTTTCAGCTCGCCAACGACGCAGGGCGTCCCGCAGCGATTCCTCCGGTGCGCTCTGCTGCGCCGGGCTGATGAGCAACACGATCTCGCCCCGCACCTTACCGGAAAAATGCTCGCAGGCCTGAGCCACGGTGCCGCGGAATAACTCTTCGTGAATCTTGGTCAGCTCCCGCACAACCGCGACTTGCCGCTCTGCTCCCAACTCGGCCAACACATCCTGCAAGGTAGCGGCGAGCCGGTGAGGGGCTTCGTAAAAGACCGTAGTACGGGATTCGTTCTGTAGCGACCGCAATACTTGGCATCGGGCGTGAGTCTTGGCCGGCAAAAACCCCTCAAAGGCAAAGCGCTCCGTCGGCAGTCCAGCCATGGCCAAAGCGGCGATCACTGCCGAAGGCCCGGGTACCGAAGTGACCGGAATGCCGACCTCGTGACAGCGCTGCACCAGCAGACAACCGGGATCGGAAATGGCCGGTGTCCCAGCATCGGAGATCAACGCCACATTCTTGCCCTGCTGCAGAGTATGCACCAACTGCTCGCCTTTGGCCGCCTCGTTGTGCTGAAAACAGCTGGTCAGGGGAGTGCTAATACCGTAGTGGTTGAATAACTTGCGGCTATGGCGGGTATCTTCCGCCGCCACCAGGTCGACCTCCTGCAAGATCCGCAGGGCGCGCAGAGTTAAGTCCTCCAGGTTGCCGATGGGCGTGGCGACCAGATAGAGGGTACCGGTAACTTGAGATGCAGTATCCTTATCGCTCACCGGTGACCGCCTCCAGTTGCTCCAGATCCCGCAGCCACAGGGTCACGCAGGCGTCGCTCGGCATACGCCAGTCCCCACGAGGAGAAAGGACCACACTACCGACTTTAGGCCCATCGGGCAGACAGGAGCGTTTGAACTGTTGGGAGAAGAAGCGCCGATAGAAGACCTGCAACCATTGATGCAACACGGCGTCGCTGAACTGATCAGCGAAGACCTGCTGAGCCAAAAACAGGATCTTGGCGGGCCGATACTGCAGCCGCACGCAGTGATAGAGGAAAAAATCGTGCAGCAGATAGGGACCGATCTTATCCTCGGTGCGCTGCTTGATTTCGCCGTTTGCGTGGGGAGGCAGCAGCTCGGGAGAGACCGGCGTCGCGCAGACATCGATGAGAACATCGCTCGTCTCGCCGGCAAATTCCGCCTCAGCGCACCAGGCCACCAGGTAACGCACCAGGGTCTTGGGCACACCGCCGTTGACGCCGTACATGGACATATGGTCGCCGTTATAGGTGCACCAGCCAAGGGCCAGTTCGGACAGATCGCCGGTGCCGATGAGTAGACCGCCGACCTGGTTGGAGATATTCATCAGCAGTTGGGTGCGCTCCCGGGCCTGGGAGTTCTCGTAGGTGATGTCGTGCAGCGTCTCGTCGTGACCGAGGTCGGCGAAATGCTGGCGCACCGCCGCATCGATGGAGATCACCCGCAGCGTAACCCCGAGCAGTTCGGCCAACCGCTCAGCGTTAGTGCGGGTGCGACCGGTGGTGCCGAAGCCGGGCATGGTGATGGCCTCAATACCGCTGCGATCGTAGCCGAGCTTATCGAAGGCCTTGACCGTCACCAGCAGAGCCAGGGTCGAATCGAGGCCGCCTGAGATGCCGATTACCGCCCGGCAGCAATTGACATGGCGCAGACGCTTGGCCAGACCGGTGGTCTGAATCTCAAAGATCTCATGGCAACGTTGAGCACGTTCTTCTTCCGCCACCGGCACAAAGGGGGTCGCCGGCACCGTCCTGAGCAGGGGCACGGCCATAGAATCATGCAGAGGGAAATCGATGGTCCGGTACTCGTTGGTGCTGCGCGAGGCAGCGAAACTATTGTTCTTGAACCGTTCATTGATCAACCGTTCGACGTCGATATCGGCCATAATGGTCTGACTGGCGAACTTAAAACGTTCCGTTTCAGCCAGCACCACACCATTTTCGGCGATCAACGAATGACCGGAGAAGACCAAATCGGTACTCGATTCGCCGGGACCGGCTGAAGCATAAACATAAGCCGCCAGGCAACGGGCCGAATTAGCTTGCACCAAAGCGCGGCGATAGGCTTCTTTGCCGAGTAGTTCGGGGCTGGCCGAAAGGTTGAGCAGCACCGTTGCCCCGTTCACCGCCATCGAACCGCTCGGCGGGTTAGCCACCCAACCGTCCTCGCAGATCTCAATACCAATCACGCAATCAGGCAACCCTTCGGCACGAAACAACAGGTCGGAGCCAAAGGGAATCTGCTCACCCCGCCACTCAACAAAGTCCGCGCTGCGGTCGGCGGCCGAAGAGAACCAGCGCTCCTCGTAAAACTCCTGGGTATTGGGCAAAAAGGTCTTGGGCACCAGGCCGAGAATCCGGCCGCAAGAAATAAAGGCCGCACAGTTAAATAAGCGTCCGCCTTGCGCCACCGGCGCGCCGACCACCAGGGTCAGTTGCTTTTCAGCGCTAAACGTGGCCAACTCGAAAAGAGCTTGTTGCGCCTGCGCAATCAGCAACGACTGAAAGAACAGATCACCACAGCTATAGGCGGTAACACACAGCTCAGGCAGCAGAAAGAACCGGCAGTTGGCCGCAGCGCTCAGCGTCTGGCGAATCTGCTCGCAATTAAAAGCAATATCCGCAACCCGATGCTCAGGGCTCACCACCCCCATTCGTACCATCCCATGAACGGACAATCTGGTTTCCATGTTCACGTCCCTCTCTTCATTATCAACAATCCGGCAAACCGAAGGCATTGGCAATATGCTCGATCTGAGCCTTTTCAGCCACCACCCGCACCGCCAGCACGTCGAAGCGGGGCTGTAAATCCTGCCAACCCTGATCGTTGAGATACCAACTGGCAGCCCGCAGAATCTGCCGCTGTTTGACGGCACCGACCGCTTCCTGGGGCGTTCCGTAGGCGCTGCCCCGCCGGG
>CAZKQY010000213.1:0-17468 GCA_964555005.1 uncultured Syntrophotalea sp.
CCGGCATCCTCAAAACCATGGTACGAGCCGATGCCCTGGCGCTGCTGCCTGAGGACCGAGACCACTTTGAAGCCGGTGATCAGGTCCACATTCACCTGCTGAGCAGCAATGCGGATATGCTCGAACACTGAATTCTGCACATTCCGTCACCAACGAGCAAACTATACGGTATACCGTATCAAATCTCATTGACTGCCGGGTTTCACTCATTGTATTCTAATGGACCGACGCAAAGCTTTTTTGAGAGGCTTTGCCTGTATAGAGTGCGGGTAGAAACTTCTTTTCGGCGGTCAAGCATGGACATCAGCAAATTTGTCATTCCGGAAGTTATCTTTGGTCCGGGTGCCCTGAAACATCTCGGCGAAAGCGCCGCAGGAAGCGGTGCATCCAAAGTATTGTTGGTAACTGACAGCGGCTTGCTGGAAACCGACTGGATCGACAAAGCGGCAGAATATCTTAGTGCAGCAGGAGTTGAATTTAAACTTTTTTCTGCCCTAAGCTCCAACCCCAAGGACACAGAAGTTGAAGTGGCCCTGGAACTCTACCAAAACACCAATTGCGACGCCGTTGTCGGAGTAGGTGGCGGCAGTTGTGCCGACACGGCCAAAGTTATTGCCATGCTATCCACCAATGGTGGCCACTTAACCGACTATGAAGGCATCAACAAAATTCACCAACCTCTGCCTCCGGTTATCATCGTCCCTACCACTGCCGGCACCGGCAGTGAAGTCACCCAGTTCGCCCGCATTGTCCATACCGAGCGACGACTAAAGATTTCCTTCGTTTCTCGGTCGCTTATCCCCGATACTGCTCTTATCGACCCAAACTTTCTAACTAGCGTGACTCCGCGTTTAACTGCCACCACCGGCATCGACGCGTTAGCCCATGCGATCGAAGCCTATGTCTCCCTGGCCGCCACTCCTCTGACCGATCTGCATGCTCTGAATGCTATTCGGTTGGTGTTCGGCAATCTGCGCCAAGCGGTGACCGACCAATGCAATCCGCAGATCAATACCAATATGGCCTTAGCCAGCCTCAACGCCGGAATTGCCTTTTCCAATGCCATACTCGGGGCCAGCCAGGCCATGACTCACCAGATCGGTGGCCTGATAGATACTCAACACGGCGAGGCCAACGCCATCCTCCTTCCCCATGTCATGCAGTTCAATTTACCTAACTGCCGGCAGCGCTTTCAACAAATAGCCCAGGCGATAGGGGAGATTGGTTTAAAGGGATCATTGCCCGCCGCCGAACAGGCTATCGAAGCGGTACAAAAACTCGTGGCCGATATTGACCTGAAACAATCCTTGGCCGATTTGGGACTATCTGAAGATCAGCTTCAACGCCTGACAGATAACGTTATGCAAGATGAGTGCATTACCACTAACCCGCGCATGGCTACTCCGGAAGATATTGCCGAGCTTTTCCGCAAGGCCCTTTAGCTATGGATTTTATACCGCTTTAAATCCATGGATGGACTTTTTCCGCCCTCTGTCAGAGGTCCCAGCAGTGAACCAAGAGCCGGACAAAAAACAGAAATTAATTGCCGACCTGACCGGCGTAAATGCGTCCAAATTGAGCTATTATGCCGAGCTGAAAAAGCGTAAGGAAAAAATTCGCCGGCAAAATGTCCGTCTCGAAATTCTTCACCGCCTTACCCGGGCCCTGCATCTTGAAATGTCCGTTGAGGACATGTTCAATGAAGCCCAACAGCTGTTGCCTGAAGCTCTGCCCTGTGAATTGCTCGGTCTAGCCATGCTGCAAAACGATGAATTGATAATCAAGGCGCTACCCCCCTTTCATTTTCGGCAGACGCAACCCGTACCGCGCAGTTCGGTTCTTTGGCAATCCCTGAACCTCAATGAAGCTCTGATTCTCGGTGAATTGCCAAAGGATGACCCTTTTTTTACCGGTTATCCACATTTGGCTGATCGCCTCCATTCCCTGGTGGTGGCTCCCCTGCACTATAAATCGGCCACTCGTGGACTGCTGTTGATCGGTAGTTCACAGAAGTCAGCCTATACCCAGGAAGAACTCAGCTTCGTTCAGCATCTGGCCGAACAGTTGGCCATCAGCATTCAAAACGCCCAACTTTACGAAGAGGTTTCCCGAGCCCGGCAAGGTTGGGAAGCAACCTTCAACGCCGTCACTGAACCGATTCTACTGATCGATACCGAACATAATATTCAGCTCACCAATCATCGGCTGTTACCGGAGCTGTTTCCCGACGGTCAACCGGGCCAGAAATGCTTCGCCACCCTTTACGGCCGCAACAGCCCTTGCCCAAGCTGTCCGATGCAAGCGTTGGCCCTTGATCGCCGCCCCATCTACCGCCACATAGAAACCAGAACCGGCCGCAAACTCGACCTCTCCTTCTATCCGGTACTGGACAAGGAGCAGGGACAGGAGCTTGTAGCTATGACCATTATCATCAAGGACATCACCGAAAAGGCCCAAATGGAAGCCAAGCTGATGCACTCAGCCCGATTGGCGGCCATCGGTGAGATGGCCGCAGGAGTTGCCCACGAACTGAACAGCCCCATGACCGTGATTATCGGCACCGCCCAGCTGCTGTATGCTGAACTGGCCTGCAACCCGGAGCACGGCGAAGCCCTCAAGGAAATCTCCGATTGCGGCCTGCGTTGCAAGCGCATCATTCAGAACTTGCTGACCTTTTCCCGTCAGGAACAGGTTCCCATGGAGCCAACGAACCTCAACCAGGAGATCAAACGAGCCCTCAGCCTGATCAATTATCTTATCGATCCGGCGCAGATCACCATCGTCCCAAAACTGGCCTCCGATCTGCCAGGCATCTTGGCTAACGGCGTGCAGATTCAACAAGTAATTACCAACCTGCTGATCAACGCCCGTGATGCCCTAACAGAACAAAACAGCAAAAAAATCATCCGCCTCGAAAGCTACCTGCAAAAGGATTCCGCCCAGGATTGGGTGACCGTTTCGGTGCGCGACAACGGCACCGGCATCTCCCGGGACAAACTACAAAATATTTTCACCCCCTTCTACACCAGCAAAGAAGCGATCAAAGGCACCGGGCTGGGTCTTTCGGTCAGCTTCGGCATCGCCCAAGCCCACGGCGGAACCTTGGAGGCAGAGAGCATTCTGGGCAAAGGCAGCTGTTTTACCCTGCGATTGCCTGCCAGTTCCTTATAACCACTGGATCAACTACCCGTCTTTAACTCAAGAGGAGAAGCATGGCTGTAAATCCAATCAACGTGCTGATTATCGACGACGAAGAATCCGTCTGTAATTTTTTCCGCCGCCTGCTCGACAGAAAAGGTTGCCGCACAGTTACCGCGGTCAGCGAAAGCCAAGCCTTGCGTGCCTTGGAGGGTTCTCCCTTTCAGGTGGCCATGGTCGACCTGAAGCTGCCGGATACCGATGGCCTGACCCTGTTAAAACACATCAAACGCAAGCAACCCAATTGCGAGGTCATCGTCATGACCGGCTTCAGTACCATCCAGACGGCGGTCAAGGCGATGCAGATGGGCGCCTACCAATATGTGGAAAAGCCCTTTGACGATATCAAACAGATTGAATGGCTGATCCAAGAAGCCGCGGCCTCCGCCTCCAAGGGCAAACATAAGGACGAAGAGGAATGGAGCCAATTCGCCCGAGCGCAGGGCTTTCTGGTTGGCAACACCCCCAGCATGCGACAGCTGACGTCCCTTGCCTATCGCCTGGCGAGAAAGGACATCAGCGTCCTGATTCAAGGGGAAACCGGCACCGGCAAGGAGGTTTTAGCCCGCTTCATCCATGCCACTTCCCACCGGGCCGAACAGATGTTCATCCCCATAAACTGTGGAGCGCTCTCCGACAACCTGCTTGAAAGCGAACTGTTCGGTCACGAACGGGGTTCCTTTACCGGTGCCGGCAGCATGCGACGAGGAATTTTCGAACTGGCCAACAACGGCACCTTGTTTCTCGATGAAGTCGGTGAAGCCAGCTTGGCCATTCAGGTCAAACTTCTGCGCGTCCTGGAAACGGGCGAGTTCATGCGGGTAGGCGGAGAAAAGATAGTCCACAGCGACGTACGAATTATTTCCGCTTCCAATATCGACCTTGAACAAGCTATGCTGGGCCGGGACTTTCGAGAAGACCTCTTTTACCGGCTCAATGTAATCAAACTGGAAATCCCGCCGCTGCGCGCCCGACAGGAAGATATCCCCATGCTGGCTGATCACTTTGTCCGTCAGCTCGACCCCCAACGAACACTTTCACCAGAAATCATTCAGTTGCTCTGTGCCTACGATTGGCCGGGAAATATCCGCGAATTGTCCAACACACTGCGCCAGGCTGTAGCTCTTTGCGACGGACCGAAAATTTTATTCCAACACTTTGCCGGCAAGCTGGCTGTCAACCGGCCACGACCGATGGTGATGCCAGCGCGAGGCACAGAATTACCGGCGGCCGCCAGCAATGAACCTCCACTGGACCAATTTTGGGAGCATTACGGCAAGCCCGAGGTGCTGGAACAACTCACAAGCGGCGAGCTGACCAAATTACTCCATTCCCTGCGGGGCCTTGAAGAGAGTCTCCATTCGGTAATGCGCAAAAAAGGCATTTCTTCTGCCGGCAGCGAGTGCCTGCAGGATTCGGAAGCCGCCTCCATCAAAAAAACTCTGGTCCAGCACCGCTGGAACATTACCGAAACGGCCCGGATTCTCGGCATCGCTCGCAACACCCTGCACCGCAAGATCAAAAAATACGATCTGCACAACTAGTACCCTGTAACCCATAACCTAGCGCATCTTGCTTGTTCTTTGGCGCGTCAAGCGCGTTGTGTTTTAAGCTGAATAGCTACGGCTATGCAATCTTAGACACGCCTTGTTGATCCACCAAATCCCGGCACAATCTAGTGTCGTTCTACGGGATACAGGCTCCCGGGAGACTGTCGACTCATGATAAGTCCGACCGTCTCCCAGCCAAAGCTACAAAAAACAACAAGTGGTCCCGATTTGTTCAGGGCCCATATTACCTATAAAGTTCCACGAGGAGACGCCCACTGTGAACCACTCAAAATCGACCGCCCTCTTTGCCGAGGCCAAACAAGTTATTCCCGGCGGGGTCAACAGCCCAGTACGGGCTTTTCGAGCCGTTGGCGGCGAGCCGCTGTTTATCGAACGTGCCGCAGGCAGCACCCTGGTCGATGTGGATGGCAATACCTATATCGACTATGTCGGTTCCTGGGGCCCGATGATCCTCGGTCACAGTCATCCTGTGGTGATTGAAGCCGTATGCCGCGCCGCAGCCAATGGCGCTTCCTTCGGCGCCCCCACAGCTCTGGAGATTGAGCTGGCGAAACTGGTGCACAAGGCCTTTCCGAATATGGAACAGGTGCGTATGGTCTCTTCCGGCACCGAGGCAACCATGAGCGCCATCCGCCTGGCCCGGGGTTACACAGGCCGAAACAAGATTCTTAAATTCGAAGGTTGCTATCACGGCCATGCCGACAGTCTGCTGGTCAAAGCCGGCAGTGGCGCGGCCACCTTTGGCGTCCCCACCTCGCCTGGAGTTCCGGCCGATTTTGCCCGTCACACGCTGACCGCCCCTTACAACGATCTGGAAGAAGCAAAGTCCCTGGCCGCCGCCCATCGCGGCGATCTGGCGGCCATCATTGTTGAACCGGTGTCCGGAAACATGGGCTGCATACCGCCGCAAAAGGGCTTTTTAGAAGGGTTGAGAAATCTCTGTGATGCGGAAGGGATCCTGCTGATCATGGACGAGGTGATGACCGGGTTCCGCCTCTCCTATGGAGGGGCTCAGCAACTCTACGGAGTGCGGGGCGACCTGGTCTGTCTTGGAAAAATTATCGGAGGCGGACTACCCGTCGGCGCCTTTGGTGGTAAGAAAAAAATAATGGAACAGCTAGCACCGGAAGGCCCCGTCTACCAAGCCGGAACCCTGTCCGGCAATCCCCTGGCCATGAGTGCCGGCATCGCCACCCTCCAACTGCTGCAGGAGCCCGGTTTCTACCAACGCCTGGAGCGTAAAAGCGCCTACCTTGAGGCAGGCTTGCGTGACGCCGCCAAAGAGTGCGCTCTACCGACCTGTCTGCAGCGGGTGGGCTCCATGTTCTGTACCTACTTTCAGGCTGGCCCGGTACAGTCCTTTGCCCATGCGGCAAAAAGCGATACGGCCGCCTTCGGCCGCTTCTTTCACCTCATGCTGGAAGCCGGCATCAACCTGGCCCCCTCCCAGTTCGAGGCCGGCTTCATGAGCGCCGCCCACAGTCAGGAGGATCTCGATCGCACCATCGCCGCGGCCCGTCAGGCTTTTGCCGCCCTCTGATAACCAAGAAAGATTCCACCTGTTAGCAGCAAACCGGCCAGACATTCCTGGCGTAAAACCACCCACCTTTCTAAAAACCACCCGGGTGTTCCAAGTTGCAGCATGCTATCAGACATGAAAAGCCCCCGGTCGAATAACCGGGGGCTTTTCCAATATATCTGCAGATATCGCCCAGTCAAAAGACCCGCCCTGTGTTAGCGAACAAGCTTGGCGAATGCCTGAGAGTTTGCCTAAGTGACCTCATCCCACTGGCTGAAACAGTCCAAAACCAGAGTTTTCATGTTTTCTGCCGGATGAAGCTCTCGGCAAACACTCTTATGGGCTGTTAATTGAAAAATCTGAGAAATTCTACCCGGACCTGATATTATTTTACGAGAATCATTGTTTATGTGGTGTTTACACTTACTGGAAAAATAAACAGTGGTTATTGGGAGCAAACGAAGGGAAAGGATACCGATAATGACCGAAAAACCAAAAGCAGGGTGTGCCCGACCGACCGGCGGTCTGGTTGGCCAGAAGGAATCTGAAGAACAAAGAGAGGAAAGGCAACCGACGAAGGAGGTGAAGAAGATGTTGATTAAGCTTGGGAAAGCGACTCCTGATTTTAGTGCTCCTGGCTATTACAAAGGGGAGTTCACTTCTGTAAAACTTTCGGATTATCTGGGAAAATGGGTCGTGCTGTGTTTTTACCCTGGCGACTTCACCTTTGTTTGAGCAACAGAAATAGCGGCGGTCGCCGCTAACTACAAGAAATTCCAGGACCTTGGCGTCGAAGTGTTAACCATGAGTATCGACAGCATCTTTGTCCACAAGATGTGGAACGACAATGAGTTGTCAAAAATGGTGGATGGGGGAGTTCCCTTCCATATGCTTTCGGATGCAGGAGGCAGAGTCGGAACAGCTTATGGTGTCTATGACGAAGATGCCGGCGTGGAAAACAGGGGCCGATTCATCATCGATCCTGATGGAGTCATTCAGGCCTACGAAGTTCTAAGTCCCCCTGTAGGCCGACATGTCGCAGAAACTCTGCGGCAGATCCAGGCATTTCAACTCATCAGGGCCACTGAAGGAGCCGAGGCAACCCCTTCGGGTTGGAAGCCTGGCAAATTAACTCTTCAGCCGGGACCGGAGCTTGTGGGCAGGGTGTGGGAAGTCTGGAACACCGACATGGAATCCGACTAGCCGAAAAACTCAAGAAATTCCATCGAGCAATTTTAGTGATAAAATAGTCGGTTAACCGTAGCTCTGCATAGACATTAACACAAGGAAGCGGCGTCTATTTTCGGATAAGAATAGTCAACCAAATACGAAAGGCCCCCCAGGAGAATCGGCGGGTCTTTCGTATTTATGAGGCATTATAGACATGCAGGCTCTCCGGCTCAATCCATACTCAAAATAAGCTGGAACAATTTATTGGAAAAATTGCTGACTCTTTCTACAATAAAGAGCAATGGTGTCCAGGATTTGATGGACGATCTCATTCCACAGTTTAATACTATAAAACCTTACATAGATACACTCATTGAAGCAGCGGATGTTTATTTTTTCATGTCAAAAAGGTACTTGAAGTTTGATGAATAAATCGATCGAAATTATCGGTACGGAATCTTTAGGAGTTCGTGGCTTAAGTTGCTTGATTAAAACGGGAAATCGACGGATTGTAATCGACCCCGGTGTGGCGCTAGGTTACCTACGACACGGCTTACTTCCCCACCCGCGTCAAGTTGCAGAAGGTGAACATGTGCGGCAACGAATCATCAAAGCATTGGAAGGAGCAACGGATGTCGTGTTCAGTCATTTTCACGGCGATCATGTCCCTCTCTGTAAAGCGAATCCATACCAACTGGCCTTAAGGCATCTCCCCAGAAACTTCCAGAAACTTCGTGGTTGGAGTAAATCAACGGACGACCTTGGCGAGAAAATGAAACGCCGCGCCCATGACTTGACGGAACTGTTAGGCCCGAACCTACAAACGGCTGAAGGTCTTGCAGATGGTCCCATGACCTTTTCGCCAGCCATGCCCCACGGCAGCAAAGGGAGTCAGCTAGGTTCGGTTATGATGACCAAAATTAATTTGGGAAATAAGACTTTCCTGCACGCATCGGATATCCAGCTATTGGATACAGCTACCGTTGATTTTATCATTGCCTGGCAGGCAGATATAGTTTTGGCAGCGGGACCACCCCTTTATCTTGAGAGGTTCACCGATGAGCTGCGCACAATAGCATGGAAAAATAGTCTGAATTTGGCCAACAACGTAGATACATTAATTCTGGACCATCACCTAATGCGGGATCAACAGGGGCTAAAATGGCTGGACGCTCTTTCAACAGTGGTAGGCAAACAGGTATATTGTGCAGCAGATTTTATGCACAAGAACCGTCTTCTGCTGGAAGCAGGGAGGTCCGAAATGTATAAGAAGATACCTGTTCCAGATGGCTGGCACGATGAATATGCTAAAGACAGGGTGGAGCCTGGCTACCTTGATGCTCTTCGTTATCGTGATGTGAATAGCAATTAACTTCCTGAACACCTACACCTTATCCTAATGATTTTCACAATTCAGGGTATGTGAGAATGCTACCGCACGACATCTCCCGCCCCTCAAGATCAATTAAGTACGATTTCTCGGGCAGTCGAAAAACTGTCGAAAAACTTGACCGATGATCTCTGAGGGTGTTGAATAAGCACACAACCTACCAGCGTCCCACGCCATATCGTAGCTTGCCGCACCCTAGGGTTTTTTTGCGTATCCGTTATTTTTAGCCATTCAGTGAACCTAAAATGTAATGGCAGAGCACTTTCCAAAGTAAGGAAAAAGCCGAAGGATTACCGAACATGCCAAAAGAGCCGGTTGCTGGGCAACGTTTGATTGACAGCCGGAAATGTCCGGATTGGGTTGCTGGGGATGGAGAGCGCCCCCAGTCCGTACAGAGTTATCAATCCGCTGGGGTCATGATAATAGACCGCTTGGAGCAAAAGCTATTGCGAGAAACAAAGCTTCGTCCAGGGCTTTGGCTGAGCGTCATGGACGTCAAGCCTGAAGAAGCTATCAGGTTCCGGTACGAGAAGAAAAATCCCTTCATCGATTTCGGCTTTGTGTTGGCGGGTGACATGTGGAGAAGCCTTCACTGCACGTCAATGGCGAAAATGGAAGTGAATAACAGGGCCGGCCGAGGGGGGGTCTCTTTTTGGCCGGAGTCGGAGGGCATTGTCGAAATCCCTGCTCAACAAAGGATGCAGATTCTCCATGTCCATGTTGATCCGCAGGTTTTGTATTCTTTGCTGGAGGGGGAATTAGATATCATCCCGATCGACTTCAAGCCCATCGTGGAAGGGGCGGAGACCAAGAGCTATTTCTGTCAGGGTGAAATGGGTTCGGCCGTGCAGGCCGTAGCGTGTCAGATTGTGTGTGGTCCCTTATCAGGTACGCCCGAGCGCCTGTTTCTGGAGGGTAAGGCCCTCGAATTCATAGCACTGCAATTGGCCTGGATAGGGGGCCAAAAAGGTCTACAGAGCAGTCGGCCGGTCCTCAGTCCAAAGGAAAGGGACCGGATTCATGTTGCCCGGGAAATGCTGGTGCAAAACCTGGCTTCTCCGCCGACCCTGTCGGAACTTTCGCGGCTGGTTGGCCTGAGTGTCAATAAATTGTGCGCCGGTTTTCGGCAGTTGTTCGGAACGACCGTCTTTGGTTTTCTCAAGGAGTACCAGATGCAGAAGGCCCGGCTGCTTTTCGAAGAAGCCGACCTGAACGTGAGCCAGGTGGCGTGGGCAGTTGGTTATGTCAACGTCAGCCATTTCAGCGCTGCCTATAAAAAGCGCTTCGGAGTCCAGGCCAAATCCTTTCTTAAATCGGCCAGGCGTAAAATTCCCCTTGCCTGACCTGCTTTTCTTCTCTCTTCTGCCGATCCTGTCGGCAACATTCTTGTCCCCGAAACTTTGAATGCCGGTTTTGACCGGCAGGTTGCGATCGTGCCGGCCTGCTGCTCTCTGCGCAGGCGCGTTTCGGTTCGATACTCCCTGCTCCGATGATCGTTCCCTTCCAAATCAATGCAAAACCGCCCGGTACAGGTGGCACGGGGCAAAAAAAGTGTCTCTGCGGGTAGAGCCAGACAACTTGTCGGACGTATTCTCCTCTTAAGGATGGATTGGCCATTGTTGCCAGCAGGATGTTCCGCTGTTGCATGATCCCTATGCCAGGCAAAGGAGAAGGCATGTCCAGAGAAAAGGCGCGCACATATTGGAACCATGAGGCAGCGATACGCATGTTGGAAGAACGCCAGCGCAAAAGCGGCCGCTTCGGGGAACTCTACGAGTTTTGCTGCTGGCACTATATTGAGCCGCTGTTAGCGCAAATCGGAGCCGGCCGAATTCTGGAGGCCGGTTGCGGTCCGGGGCGATGGGTTTTTCGTCTGGCACCGATGGGTTACTGCCTGGAACTTCTGGATCTGGCCGAAGAAATGATCCGCCATGCCGCGGAAAGGGTCAAACAAAAAGGGCTGGAGGATTCTGTGCTCGCATATCACACACTGGATATTTGCGATATGTGGTCCCTACCTGCCGGGCGGTTTGACCTGGTGCTGGCCCTGGGAGTGCCGCTTTCGCTGTGCGAGCGTCCCGAACAAGCCGTGGCGGAATTCGCACGCGTCGTTCGGCCGGGGGGGTATGTGGTGTGTGATTTCGGCAATCGCTACCGAAGGACGCTCGATCTGTTCGATAGAGCTAAGCTGGCGGAGTCTGTCAGCGCTCTGGAGGGGCAACGGGACGATTTGCATCGTGGAGTTTCTCTCTGCCATTTCGCTCCCCGGGAACTGACCAGCCTGTTTCGGGCCCAAGGACTGGAGCCGCTCCATCTGGCTGCCGTCTGTCCTCTGTTTGGCTTCCCGCATTCCGAGGAACATGCGCAAATGCTTGAGGATGAAAGGACCTTTGAAGCCGTTCGGGAAACGTTTCTCCATTACGCCGAGGTCCCGGAAGTCATCAACCTGAGCGGCCGCCTGTTGCTTGTGGCGCAAGCTGTTAAATGAATCGCGATCAAAACGGAAAATATCACCTCATGTGGAGGAAAAAATGAGCAGAAAAATCGTGGTTGACAAAAATATGCCTTCGCAAGCCGCGGCACATGAACCCTGCGCAAAGGGCACCCATCAGTGTGCGGGACATCACGGGTGCAATTCATCGGAAATCCTTCTGGACAAAAAAACCATCTTGCAAGAGCTGGCGATTGCTCCAGGACAGACCATTGTCGATGCCGGCTGTGGAGATGGTTACATGGCCAAGGCGTTTTTCAAGGTCCTGAGCGGTACGGGACGTGTCTACGCCCTTGATCAAGCGGAAAAAGCGTTAGAGACCCTGATGGAAGAGGCGCGAGGAGTGGCGCTTTTTCCGCTTGTCGCCGATATAACCCAGTCAACGCCGATAATGGAATCGTCTATAGACCTCATCTATTTGTCCAACGTGTTCCATGTTTTTGCAAAAGGTCAAATTCAGGGCTTTAACCAAGAGGTGAGACGTCTGCTGAAAGCGGAGGGACGGCTGGCCATCGTGGAACTGAAAAAGCAGCCAACGCCCATCGGTCCACCTTTGGAATTCCGCTATGCCCCGAAAGAGCTGGAGCGGGCCATCGATATGCCGCCGGTCGTTCTGGTGGAGGTTGGCCCCTATCATTATATGCAGATCTTCCGAAGAAAGGGATAGGAATATGAAATCATTGGTTTTGTTCGAGTCGATAGGGGGAAACACGGAAAAAGTGGCCAGAGCGATTGCCGAGACGCTGGCGGAAAGGAACCTGCTGCCGCATCTGACCAAGGTGGACGCGAGGATTAATCTGGAGTTTTACGATTACGACCTTGTCTTTATCGGTTCTCCGGTTATCGACTGGTTGCCGGCGCCGACCATGATGGATTTTGTCAAGAGAACGATGAAGGCATGCCACGCAAAAGGTCTGATTATACCGGCAGCTCCAATCGTTCCCGGCAAATTCGCGGTCTGCTTTGGAACCTTTGCCGGGCCGCATATCGGCGAGAGGGAAGCCTTGCCGATGACCATGTGGCTGCGTTCCTTTATGGAACACCTGCGTTTTACCGTACTGGATGCCTGGCACGTGGTCGGCGAATTCGGCAACAGGGGAGAACTGGATGTGAACGGTCGCATGGGCGATATCCGCAACCGACCGAATGACAACGATATTGGCGACATTAAAAACCGCGTCGCGGGCCTGCTGGCATTTCTGGCGGCGTGGCAAACAGACCAACCGAAATAGGACATGGGCTCTTGCGGCAAATGGCCGGGGTTGCCTGAAACAGCCGGTTTTTTTAACTGGAGAACGAAGCTAGATGTGTTCAAGAATTGGGGCATTGCTTTTGCGATTCGACATTACAGGTTGACCACTGTAATCATGGTCCTTTTGACCTTGGGGTCGGGGCCTTTTTCCCATTGATGAAGATCGACACCGATCCCGAGAATATGCTGGAAAGGATCGAGCCGGCGCGGGTTTTTCACAACGAGACCAAAAGGCGTTTCGATCTCAGCGACATCCTGGTGCTGGGTGTCATCAACGAGCGCGACCCGGATGGCGTGTTCAATCCAGAAACGCTGCGGCGCATATATGAACTGACCGAATCTATCAAGACCCTTCGCTGGTGGGATGAGGAACATCCCGAGCGGACGGCCGGCCTCATTGAGGTGGACATGGTCGCACCCTCCCTGGTCGATCACATGAGCCAGGGCGGCCCCGGCACCCATTCCTCCAGCGCGGGTCTTTGGCGGTTTTCTCGGTATCGGGGTGATGGTCGCATGGCTGGTTATGGTCATGTTCGTGCCGGCCTATGTCATGATGATTCCGGAACGAAAGCTGGCTGACTTCGGTCTGGCCGCGCAGCGGGGAAAAGGGTCGAACTGGCTGATGCGCGTGCCACAGGCGATGGGCAATTTGCCAGGCCGGTTGTTGGGCTGCTGGCGGTGCTGGTCGTGGTTGCCGTGGTTGCCGTCTGGGGGGATCAGCCATATCCGGATCAACGATAACTATGCCAAGCGGTTTGCCACCGGCCATCCGATCCGCCGGGCGGATGTAGCCCTGAACAGTCATTTCGGCGGCACCTACCTGGCCTATCTGGTCCTGGAGGGCAAGGATTCTGGCAGCGCGACACCAAGGGAAATTCAAAGAATCAATAAAGGTCTGATTCGTTTCAGCCGCATCATTCGCAGTGACTACCCTGAAGTTCCAAAGCAGGCCGCGAGGATTGACGAAAAGCTGTCAGAACTCGCACAAAAAAGCCCCGCACTTGAAGGCTACCTGGATCCGGCGGGGCAATTTGTTGAGGCCATGGCAGACGATGCGCCGGATAAGGACTATTATGCGCTGCAGGAATTACGGAACTATTTCGGCGTGGAAAAAGAAAAAGGAAGATATTCAAAAGGCCCGAGGTTCTGGCGTACATGGCCGGACTGCAGGCACATTTGAAAAAGGCGGGCCTGATCGGCAAAAGCACCTCGGTTGTCGATGTGGTGCGTAAAGTCAACTAGGAACTGATCGACGGGCAACCGGAGAATTTCCGCATTCCCGACAGTGGCCCGAAGGTGGCTGAATGTTACCTGCAATACCAGCAGAGCCATCGACCGAATGATCTGTGGCACTTGGTGACGCCGGACTTCATGCAGGCCAATATTCGAATGCAGTTTCCCCCCGGCGACAGCATCAACACCAGGGCCGCCGTAAAGGCTGTCGATGCCTATTTCAAGAAGCATGTGCCCCCGACGGAACTGGCCTACCGCTGGGCAGGACTGCACTATATCAACCATGTGTTGGAGGCCAAGCTGGTCTGGGGTTTTTTGAAATCTTTTGTCGGCAGCTTTCTGGTGGTTTTCCTTATGATGGCCTTTCTGCTCCGCTCGCCGCTGTGGGGATTGCTGTGCATGATGCCACTGACCATCACGCTGCTGGCGATCTACGGCCTCACGGGCATTATCGGCAAGGATTACGATTTGCCCATTGCGGTTCTGAGCGCTCTGTCCATCGGCATGGCCGTAGACTTTGCGATCCACTTTTTGGCACGCAGCCGTGCGGCATATCGAAAAATGGGTTGCTGGCAAGCAGTGGTGCCGAAAATGTTCGGCGAGCCGGCCCGTGCCATCAGCCGGAATGTGCTGGTGTGAAAACGGCTCAATCTAAAAACCGGAGCTCAGTTCGTGGTGGTCGGAGAGGAGGATGTCGTCATTTTGAAAGTAATCTCGCCACCACCCCTCCAAGAGTTTGACGACCTCATTATGAAAGCCAGGCGGGCAGCCAAGGCATTCGGCCTCAAGCAGGCTGATGTCAAGGAAGCGATTTTCAAAGCGCGAGGGCGGAAGTGAGAATCGTGCTGGATACCAACGTATTCATCCGGAATATTCTTTTCCGGACCACCGCAGGGATAAAGAAGATTTCGGCAGGCCTTACAGGGAGTGGCCTCTGACCATCGGGTCCAGGTGTTGGTTAGAAATGTAATGACAATGTATGGACGGTCTGTTAAGGTGTAGCTAAAAGGAGGTTCCAAGCCATGCCTGCATTAAAATCCCAAAACAAGCGCGAGACACTGAATATCCGCATCAGGTCAGAGGATCGGGGATTGATCGATAGGGCAGCCAGAACTCGAGGGAAAAATCGCACCGATTTTATACTTGATGCCGCGCGTCTGGCTGCGGAAGAGGCGATTCTTGACCAAGTCATCATTACGGCCAACCCGGAGAGTTACGCGAAATTTCTCGCCCGGCTAGACATGCCACCTCATCCCAATGAGCGTTTGCGCAAGACGATGCAAACCTCCTCCCCCTGGGATGAGAAATGACGCTTTCGCCTCCTGAGCCACTGAATGAAAATCACTGCATCGAAGCATTTATCTCTGGAATTCCAAGCCTGGATGACTGGCTCAAGCGGCGAGCTGTGAAAAATCAAATTTCAGGGGCTTCACGTACCTTTGTTGTTTGCGGTAGTGGGCGCGTAGTGGCTTATTACGCGTTGGCATCCGGTGCGGTTGCTGTCGATGAAGCACCTGGTCGCTTTCGGCGCAATCTGCCCGACCCGATCCCCGTGGTTGTACTTGGACGGCTTGCAGTCGACTGCGCTTTCCAAGGCAAGGGGATAGGTAGGGCATTAGTCAGGGATGCTGGCTATCGAGTAGTTCAAGCCGCAGATACTATTGGCATCAGAGGCTTAGTTGTCCACGCTCTCTCTGAGGAAGCGAAGGTGTTTTACCAGAAAGTAGGCTTTGATCCTTCCCCCCTTGATCCAATGACCTTGATGATTACACTTGCCGACCTGAAGGCATGTCTGCAGTAATAACGGAAACTTCCCCATCCGTAGACAGTTCGAAATTGGAGTCCCTCAAATCACAATTCCCAAAACATCGAACGGCCCAACCTGTTTCCCGCAGGTTGGGCCGTCTTATATTTTGCCCTAAATTGGTTATCAGATTATCCAGGACTTATCAGATGTTGGGAAGGAAGGCTGGGTGTTGACACTCGGCAATGGCAGGGCAATGGCTTTAATTCAAGAATAGATGGGTGGTTTGAGCAATAATAAACACACCCTTTATTCGCTGCGCAGCACCTGCAGTATCTCCACATGGGCCGCCTGCCAGGCCGGATAAGCTCCAGCCGCCAGACCCAGCAGCAAGGACCCGAGCAGGCTGCTGCCGATCAGCAGGGGATCGTAGGCCAGGGGCATATCACCGATTCGGCAAACTACCAACACCAGCAGCAAAGAGCTGAGCACCCCCAGGCCCCCACCGATTCCTGACATCAGGCCCGCCTCAAACATGAATTGGCGTACGATATCGCGTCGTTTTGCCCCCACCGCCCGTCGCACGCCGATTTCTAGCCTTCGCGTACGCACCAACAACACCATGATCGACAAAATGCCGAGGCCGCCAACGGCAAAGGAAATGGAGGAGCTGAGCAAACCCAGGGTCTGCACCAGAGCCAGAGCGTCGCGCTGTACCTGCATGGTGTCCTGGGCGGCCAGCAGAGTAAAGTCATCGTCCTCTCCGGGATCGATGCTGTGCCGACGGCGCAAAATAGTCGCCGCCGCCTGCCGCGCTCCCTCGATAGCCTGCAAATCTGCAAGTCGCAGATACACTCCGCTGATCCAGTCTTGATTGGACAGCCGCCGCATATAGGTGCCTAGAGGCACAAACACCTGTTCATCCTGATCAGCGCCCGCGATATCGGCCCCCTTCGGCTCCATCACCCCGATCACCCGCAGCCCTGCCCTGGGCAACATGACCAGTTGGCCAAGAGCTGTTTGGCCATCACCAAACAGCCGCCGAGCGATGCTGGCCCCCAGCACACAAACCTTGGCCCGCCCTGCTTCATCAGCGGCAGAAAGAAACCGGCCAATAGCGGGTTGTACATTGCGCACCGCGGCATAGTTGGGCAGCGTGGCGACCAGCTGGCATTTGATCTGCCGATCACCCGTCCGAATCGGGCTGGTGGCCTGCACAAAGGGGGTGGCGGCCCGGGCCGACGGAACCCCGGCCAACAGTGCCTGAGCATCCTGGCGAGTGAAGTTATTCGCCACCGCCCGCACCCGACTGTTGCCCGAGGGCCGAAAGGACAGCTGTCCGCTGCGGGCCATGAATAGATTGGTGCCGAGCTTGGCCGTCTCCTGCTCGGCCTTGAGCAGCATGGAATAGGAGATATGCTGCACACCAGTCAAAGCCAAGGCACCAAGAAACACCCCGACCATGGCCAGAATGCTGCGCAGCCGATGAACCTGCAAGGAAGAGAGTGCTATTTTGAGACTGAAAAACATCGCTGCTAAGCCTTTGTGTTGGTGTTCAACCGGCGCCTTTAAGAACTTCGATAGGATTCAATGCGGCCGCCTGGCGAGCCGGCTTGAGGCCGAACAATATACCGATGGCCAGAGCCGCAGTCACAGCCATACCGAACACCTTCCAGGAAAACAGAATCTGCAACAAACCGAGCCGGGCCAACAGCTGGCCGAGGGCCATGCCAAGCCCCATACCGAACAGGGCACCAAGCAGGGTCAGGCAGACCGCCTCGATCAGCACCTGGCTGAGAATCGCCCAATTGCGGGCGCCTAGAGCTTTTTTTAAACCGATTTCCATGCGCCGTTCGTTTATGCTTAGATAAAACAGGTTAGCCAGCACAAAACCGCCGAC
>CAZKQY010000214.1:0-4041 GCA_964555005.1 uncultured Syntrophotalea sp.
ATTCAATCGACGACTGGGAAACGGGGACCGATGAACAGAAACGGCAGTTTTACCTGCGTGAATGCCAGGGCCGCCTGACAGATGGATGGGGCAAAGCGCTGATTATTTACGTAGATGGCGGTGTTATCGTCAATGGCATTCCACAAAATCTGGTGTTCGTCAGCGCCGGTCCCGACGGTCAGTACGACGCTAACGATCCGGGGAACACTTCACTTAGTGGCAACGACGACAATATTGTCTTAGAGATTAATCAAAGTGAGTGGAACACCGCCCCAGCAAAAGAGCTCGCTACACAGAAAAAACTGCTGGACATCAAGCGGGCGATTATCGGTCAGGCACCCACCGGCCTGAACAACGGTTACACAGGGGATCTCTGCCAGTGGCCCGAACTGTTTCACTGGAGAGAAGACGTTGATCCATACACATGGGATGATAAGGACGCCTCTTCAAACACCTATACAAAAGGCCAACCGCGTGGTCTGTGGACTTATAAGCCAAATAGCCAGGACTCCGGGGACGACATACCGCGGTCTGACTGGTCTCATCCGGGCATAGGATGGCGTCACACCTATATTCAGTCCCCTTGGGAGACTGGCAAGGAGCAAAGATTGAGGGATGCTTGGGGCCGGGAAATATTGTTTTTCAAAGATAGTGATAACCTGCTTATTCTCAGTCGAGGCGCAGACGGAAAATTCACCTTTGGCGATGTCGATGTCAATTCTGAAAAACCAGAAGATTTTACAGAGGCGGTCAATATCAGCAGCTATGAACCGCTCCATGTAAGTGGATTTAATAAAGACAACATCAAGCTGATTATCAGCGAAACTGACTGGAAAAATACAGTTGATTTCAAGCTTAAAAAATTGGTCGTCCAGGCTGTCACAGTCGAAACAAAGGCTATGCTTTATCGCTCCGGTGACCCCCATGCCGCCCCACCAACATACGAATGGAAATCGTTGTCATCCTCCATGGATGGACTATTGGATTTAGGCAAATGGGAAGTCGAGGACGTCGACGGAATCTTCAAAGATGCCGAGCCTAGCCAGGGTGCTCGAGTTCTGGTGATTTGGCAAGATGACCTTGCCACTGACCCCAATAACGGCATCATCGATGCCGGAGAAGAAACTTTCGTAGTCCGACTGGATGTAGTCGACACCCTGAACCTGGATGAAATCAATGTGGATACCGGCTGGTTCAAGGATCGCGATGACCTCCCCCTGCCCTGACGGGCCGCCACCCCCCAGCCAGAAGGAACCGACCTCATGTACGCTACCCTGCTGAAACTCGCCCTGGCGGCCGGGCTGGTCGTGGGCAACGCCGACAAGATCGAGCAGTTCTATAACGAGCTGGTGTCCACAACCCAGTATGTGGCCACGGCCGGCGATCTGCGCAACATCGTGATGATGCTCGATATCGATTTCGTCCGCCGGGGCCGCTATCCGAAAACCAAGGATTTCAGCGCCTGGCTGGACCGGAATTTCAAGGAAAACCAGATGAAGTCCAAAACCACCGACCACTGGGGCAATGAGTTGATCTACATCGCCGGCCCCGATCAGAAAACTTTTGTCCTGGTCAGCAAGGGAGCCGACGGCGTGCGGGGGACCGAGGACGACATGACCTACACCGGGCCTTGACCAAACTTTTTCAAACATGGGTGAAACTATGAAGAAGAAAATGCGACGCAACTCCATCATCGACAAACGTTTCCAGCTCGGCGCGGCCGGCACGCTGGCGGCAATTCAATTGCTCACCTTTCTGGCGGCTTTTCTGGCGGCGTCATGGCTGTATCTCTTTGCGCTTGACCGACGCATGGTCTGCAACCACAACGCCGCTTTTTTAAGCCACCTGGGCGTGGCGGGCGCAATCGGCATCGCCCTGCTGCTCTACTGGTGCATTCGCCGCACCCACGCCATCGCCGGGCCGATCTACAAGACCCGCCAGTTGCTGCAAGCAGCCGCCGCCGGCAATCTTCCCGGGCGGCCCGTTCGATTCCGCAAACGGGATTGTTTCCAGAATCTGGCCGAAGACCTGAGCGCCTGTCTGAATTATATCGGCACCCTGCAGACCGAACGGCAGAATCTGTTGCTGGCCCTGAAGGATCTGCGAGCGGCTACCTGCCTGGAAGAACCGGTCGATCAGGAAATCGAAGGACAATTGAACGAAACCATCTCCTACCTTGAAGGAGGAACGGTCTGATGAAAGCATTACTTATGCTGATCTGCCTGTTATGCGCCATGCCTGCGGCCACAGCCCTCGGCCACAGCACCGCGGGGCTCAAGAAACAGACCCTGAAAACCGAAAACCTGAATGTCGACGATGTGGCCTATTACCTGGAGCGCGCTGTCGGCAAACGGCGCGACGAGACCGGCCGGAACAGCCGTTTTTATATCGATGACTTTCTTCGCATTGAGCAGCAGAACGGCCTGGCCCATGTCTATACCAACATCCTTGATCAAAAAACTTCCGATCTGACGGAAGAGATCTTTTTGCTTAAAAAAAATTCCGATGGCAGCTGGAGCCACGTCACCGAAAACGGCGAGGTCATCAGCGCGCAGATCTATCACTATGTGAACCTGGGGCCGGGGCGGGTTGCCAGAATCATCAGAATTATATTCAGTGTCGCTTTTGCAATCATGGTCCTGGTTTCGCTAGGGCGAAAAGCACTCAGTCGGCGCAAACATCCAACCACTGAAACGACATAATCCGAGGCGGCGATTATCTTGACTGGTGTGCATTATTCAAAAAATAAAATTAATTCTTAACAGAAGTGGCAGAAAAAACCGGGACTGTTCCCGCTCCTTGGCTCAAACGGCCAGGACCGGGTGTCTGCATAATAAGAGGGAGCTTACAGGGGGGGGACGCACCGACACATAAAAGAGAGCGTTTCCCCCGGCAGAAGAAACTGACGGGAGAAACGCTCCAAGATCCTGCTATTTCAATTTTTGCATAATTTCATCTAATCCAAGAGCCTCGGGCCAGGACACCTCGACAAACTCTTCACCCTTCTTCAGCATCGGTTTCAGCGGTTTATCGTTGTAGCGAAGTTCCAGGCCAAGGCGTCCCTTAAGACACAATGGACGGCCTTCTCCAGAACTTTTTGCCACGACACCAATAACATCACCGTTTTTACGAATCAGATCAAACAGACAACCCGCGTCACACCAGGTACAGGTTACCTCTTCTTTGGCCACTTCCCAATGCCTGGCTTTTCCCTTGAAGGATTTATAAGTCAGGGCCCCTACCGGACAAACCGACACGCATCGACCGCAGGAAACGCACAGAGATTCTGCCAAACTAGTATCCAGGGCCGTGACAACCTTGGTATTGAAGCCACGATAAGCCAGGCTGATAACAGCCCGTTCTTCAACCTCCTGACAGGTCCGGACACACTTACCACACAGGATACATTTGTTCATGTCCCGGGTGATATACGGATTGGTTTCATCAAGCTCGTAATTTTTCCTTGCACCGGCAAATCCGGCAGTTTCCACGCCATAGCGAAAGGCATAATCCTGCAGACGGCAATCGCCACACTTCTCGCAGGTCATACAATCCACAGGATGGTTAGCCAACAACAACTCAAGGATGGTTTTTCTGGTCTCGACAATTATTGGCGACTCAGTCTCAACCACCATCCCATTTCCCGCCTCAGCACAGCACGAGGCGACCAGGTTACGGGCACCCTTAACTTCCACCACACAGATGCGACAACCACCGTAGCCCGGATTTTCTTCACTATGGCAAAATGTTGGAATAAAAAATCCGGCACCCAAAGCAGCATTCAAAATGGTGGTGCCCTTTGGAACCGTAACCTCTTGGTTATTTATGGTAAGAGTAACAGTAGACAATGGAGTTACCTCCTTCCAGTCTCGCAAGACTTAAATTTTTCTTCACGTTTAAGAAAATCGGCCCGACAAACCTTGGTCAGACCAATCTTCGATCATTACGCCTTCACGATAGCGTCGAACTTACACTTGGTCTCGCAAGCACCACACTTGATACACTTCGTGGGATCAATAACGTGGACCTCTTTCTTGGTCC